>JBPPMH010000170.1:0-17845 GCA_051305945.1 Gemmatimonadaceae bacterium | reverse complement strand
CCCTCCACCTGCACCGTGCACGCGCCGCAGTCCCCCGCGCCGCACCCCCGCTTCGCTCCGGTGAGGCCGAGATCGTCGCGCAGCACGGCGAGCAGCGTCGCATTCGGGCGCACGGCGAGAGCGCGGTCCTCGCCGTTCACGTTCAGCCGGATCATCAGCTCCCCGCTCATTGCACGGAGCCTCCGGCGCGCGCCAAGGCTTCCTGGAGCGCGCGGCGAGCCAGAACGCGGACCAGTTCCCTCCGGTAATCGGCCGATCCGCGCACATCGCTGATGGGCAGCGCGGCCTGCGCGCACAGCTCGCCCGCCGCCTCGAAGAGCGCGCTGGAGGGCGTTTCCCCTTCGAGCAGCGCCGAGGCCCGCGCGACGGTGAGCGGAGTGGGAGAGACCGCGCCGAGCGCGATGCGTACCTCCGAGATTTTGTCCCGGTCGAGCGTCACCCTGGCCGCCACCGCCGCGACGGCGAGCGCCGGGCCACGGCGCCTGGCGAACCGCTGGTAGCTCGCGCCCGAGTGTGGTGGCTGCACCGGAATCACGATCTCCACGAGCACTTCACCCGCGGCGAGCGCGGTTACGCGCGCACCGGTGAAGAAGTCCACGGCGTCGAGCTCGCGCGCGCCAGCAGTGCCGACGAGCCGCACGCGCGCCGCGGATACGATGGCGGCCGGCGGAGTATCGGCGCACGGCACCGCGCGGCAGAAATTTCCGCCGATGGTCGCCATGCTCCGGATCTGGGGGCTCCCGATGGCGCGCGCGGCGTCGGCGAGCGCCGGGACAATCGCGCGCACGACCGGCGAAGCGGCGATCTCGGCGATCGTGGTGAGCGCGCCGATCCGCAATAGTCCCTGATCCTGCGTGATCCCCCGCAGCTCGGGGACCGACTCGAGCGCGATCAGATGACTAGCCGTCTCCCGCGCGCGCTGGTAGTCGGGAATCAGCTCGGTTCCACCAGCCAGAAACGCGGCGTCGCTTCCGTACCGCAGTCCGAGCGCGCACGCCTCGGCCAGGCTGGCCGGGCGGTGCCAGGCGATGGCCGCTATCGTCATTCGGCCCGTTTCCCCGGGAGGGTACGGGCTATGCTAACGCGGCGGCCCACGCGACACCTCCCTGCCCCAGCTTTCGGTACCTGAATCCACCGCACAGCGCGGCGCCGATGGCGCCCGCGAAGATGGCGTCCGCATGCGTCACGACTTCGAGCGGGGCGCTGATCTTGCCCGCCTTCTTGGCGAGGCCGTCGCGCAGCGCGCCGAGCAATCCGATGTCCGACGCCAGCCCCCCGCTCACGAACGCGGGGCCGTCGAACTGGAGCGACCGCAGCAGGCGCACGAACCGGTCGGCCATGCTCTCGTGCACCCCGCGCAGGATGTCCTGCGTGGTGATTCCGCGCGAGACCATGTTGATGACGTCGGTCTCCGCCAGTACGGCGCAGATGGAGCTCACCTTCTCCGGCTGCCGCGCCTCCAGCGAAAGCGAGCCGATCTCGTCGTGCGAGACTCCAAGGTAGCGCGCGATGTTCTCCAGGAACTGGCCGGAGCCGGACGCGCACTGGCTGGTCATCTTGTAATCCAGCACTCGCCCGCGCTCATCCATCGCGACGGCGCGGGTGTGCAGCGCGCCCACGTCGAGCACCGCGCGCGCGCGTGGATCGAGAAATAGCGCGCCTCGCGCGTGCGTGGTCATGCCGTAGAAGTGTCCCGTCGCGAACGGGAAGTCCGCTCCCTCGCCGGTGGTCGCGACGTAGTGAATCTCGGCCACGTCCGCCGCCGACACCGCGGCCTCGAACACCTCGTCCACGACCTTGGCGACTTCGCGCCGCCGGATGCGCACCGATTCCTGCGACAGGACCGTTCCGTCGCTGTCGCCTGCGGTGGACATTATCGCCACCTTGACGGCGCCGCTGCCCACGTCGATTCCCGCCGAGATGTGCGTCATGCCGCTATCCTGCTGGCGAAGAGCGCCGCGCCGAGCGCGCCCGTGTAGATGCTGTCCGGGGAGATGTTGAGCGTCCTCTCGCCGTAGTTCTCTCCGACGAGATCGCGAATCGCGTGCACGGCCGCGGGATTCTTCGCGACTCCGCCGGTGAACGTGAACTCGTCGGATACTCCCCCGGAGCGGGCGAGCAGGCTCATCGCGCGAATGACGATCGCGCGGTGCAGTCCGGCAAGAATGTCCTCGCGCTTCTCGCCGAGCCCGAGACGCTCCCGCAACTCGGCGCCGGCGAACACGGTGCACGTGGAGTTGATCTTCACGCACCGCTTCGATTGCTCGGCCAGCGGCCCCAGCTCGTGCAGTCCGAGGTTCATCTCGTCGGCGATGTAGCCGAGGTAGCGGCCGCAGCCGGCGGCGCACCGGTCGTTCATCTGGAAGTTCGTAACGATTCCCTGCTCATCCACCTGGATCGCCTTGGTGTCCTGCCCGCCGATGTCGAGCACCGTGCGCGTGCCGGGGAACATCGCGTGCGCGCCGAGCCCGTGACACAGGATCTCGGAGCGGATCTGTTCCTTCGGGAATGGGAGGCGCGCGCGCCCATATCCGGTTCCCACCGTGTACGAGGGCTCGAGGTCCCTGGCCACGGCGTACTCGACCGCGTCGGCGAGCCCCGGGGGGTTACCCACGCGCCGCAGCGCATCGCCGATGTGATCGCGGAAATCGAGATCGAGCGGCTCGTTCTCCACGCGGATGATGCACTTGTCGTACACGCCCACCAGGCGGTCGAAGCTGACGCCGGTGGGATCGGCGAGCTGCTCGGCGATGCGCATGAACGCCGAGCCCGCCGCGTCGCGAAAGAAATCGGAGCGCAGCATCGGCGGCTGCTTGAACCGCTGCTCCTCCTCCACCGCGATCCGCCGGCAGATCTCCTCGATGGTCACTCTGAACGCGGGCTTGAGGTGGTCCGGAGCCGAGCGCTCGGTCTCCTCGAGCATGAGCTGCTCCAGCCGCCGCAGCTGCTGGAGGATCTGCTCCATCACGAAGGCGCGGCGCAGGCGGCTCACCATCGCCGCGGTCTCCGTTGCCTGGACCTGCTGCTCGACGAGGCCGAAGCGCGCGTTGATGAATCCCTCCGTCCTCGCCACCGCGGCAGCGAGGTCGTAGTTGGAGCGGGAGTTCGTGATCCCGCGCCCGAGCACCTCGCAGTTCTCGTCGAGAATGACCGCCTTGGTAGTGGTCGAGCCCAGGTCTATGCCGACGACGCAGCTCATGCCGTCTTCCCGAGTCGCCGCGCGTCGATCATCTGGAAGTAGCTCTCCAGCCGGTTCTTGATGTTCGCGGCGGAGAAGTAGCGCGGATCCACCAGGTCGGACTCGATGAACGCTCCGGGTATGCCGGTGCGCTTCTCGACTTCGCGGAGGATCATCAGCTGGCCCGCCGAGAAGGAGTTGCACGACTTTACCGAGTTGATCAGAAATCCATCGGCCTGATATTCCTCGATGTAGCGCGAGATCATGTCGATCCGCGACGGCAGATTCAGGTTGGTGTAGCAGCCGCTGCAGTAGTCGGCGAGGGTGCCGAGCGGATCGTCCGGATCGTGCCGGAAGCCGAAGTCGTACGTGCCGCCGACTTTCGTGTACGTGGACGCGACTACGACCGCCTTCTCGTCGGAGAACATCTTCCAGAAGTCGCGGAACGACGTCCAGTTCGGCGGGCCCTCGACTACCAGGCGATACCGCTCCCCCTCGAGCGGCCCGTCGGGCGTTATCGGTCCGAGCCCTAACGCCGCGCGCTCCTCGACCTCCGCCCGCAGAGTCCGGTAGTACTCGACGCCCTCCTCGGTTCCGCGAAACGCGCTGAAGATCGGGCCGACGTAGTACACGGTGCCGAAGTAGCCGTCGATCGGACTCGGCCGGTTCTTTCCGGCCTGGAGCACGGCCACCAGGTCATCCTCGGCTTTCGCCGAAAGCGCGAGATGATGGCGCAGCTTGTCTTCGTCGTACTTGCGGCCGGTCGCTTTCTCGAGCGCGGGAATCACCTGCTCCCTGAGCTGCCGCAGCATGTAGCTGCGATGCTCCGGCTCGAGCACGCCGTCACCCTGATACGGCACGTGGAACATGACCGTCGGGCAGTCGTACTCTTCGCGCAGCAGCTCGAACCACTTCATGAACGTGTAGCAGCCGGTGTAGGACAGTAGCAGCAGGTCCGGCTTCGGCAGCTTCAGCCCGCCCGGACCCAGGTTGCCCGAGCGCATCATCCCTATGTCGCACTTCACGTACGTGCATACGTCCTCAGAATGTCCCGCGCGCTCCGCCTCCGCGATGTAGTCGCCGGACAGCTTGCGCATCCCCGACTGCAGCGCGTTGATCTCCGGCAGCACCGGCAGCGCGTCGAAGGAGCGGATCAGCTCGGTGAGATTCCCCGGGACGAATGTGTACACCACCGGCTCGCCCGTCTCCGGAGCGCGGGCCAGCCGCTCGAAATGGCGCGCGATCATCTCCTTCTGCAGTAGCATCGAGCGGTCTTTCAGCGCTTCTGCCATCAGGCGGCCCCCCAGAGCTTGATCGAGTCGGCGAACGTTCCGGCCTGCTCGCGGAACTGCTGGAATTGTCCCGTGTTCTCGGCGTACTTGAACGCGATGCACGGGATGCACGCCTTCTCGGCGCCGCTGCGGAGCATCGGCTGGTCGAGCAGCGCGGGGTCGCAGAAGCTCGGCGTGGCGAAGATGATCCCGTCCGCGCCGGCGGCGGCGACGCGCTCCTGCATGACGCGCTTCTTCCCCAGCGGATCGCTCTCGTACAGCACCGACGTGCTCTGGTCGCTGCCGACGAACGCCTCGGCGAGCGCGCGCACGGGATCGCCGTCGAGCGGCACGTCGCGCGTCAGGAACCGGTTGCCCAGGAGAAAGTCGTCGTCCACGACGTAGCACCCGGCGCGCTCGATCGAGATGATGAGGCCGAGCGGCGGCTGCTCGCAGAAGGCGCCGACCACCACCACGCGGCTGTTGTCGCGCGGCCGCCCGGGCTCCGCCTCCACCGCCGCGAGGTACTCGCGCGCCAGCTCGATGAATTCTTCCGGGGGAATCATCTCCCCCGCGCGGAGCAGGACATATAGCTCCTCGCTGGGCACGTCCCACGGACGCTCCCGGCGCGCCGCGTACAGCGCGCGAACCATCGCCCTGGTCCGGTTGTACAGCTCCAGCGACGCGCGCAGGTCGGCGTCAGTCGGGTGATGGCCGGACACGTTTCCGAGGTCGTCCACGAGCCGCCGGAGCTCGCTCTCCCAGAAGTCGGCTCCCGCCTCCCTGTCGGGCGTCTGCGGAACGTCGATGTAGCGGACGTACGCGTCGGGGTAGAGCAGCTTCCACATCCCCGAGAGGTTGCGGATCACATCGCACGTGGACGGAAACAGCACCGCCGACAGCATGTCCAGCCGGCCGGACTGCGCCAGCTCGATGACCGAGCGCGGCAAATGGCAGATGTAGGACTGATAAAACGCGTCGCCGCGGATGATCTCGAGCCGGTCGCCACCGCCGTGGATGCCGACGGGCAGCAAGCCGCACGCGTGGATGATCTCGCGCGGCACGTACACCGGGAGGTAGCCAGCCGCCTTGCGCCCCGGATGCTCCGCGAGCCAGCGGCGGACGGCACCGAAGTCGAGGTCGTCGTATATGTCGCGGGCCTTTTCCACCAGCGCTGCGCGCGTCGGGGCGTGTCCAGGGGCCATGCCCAGCCTCCCTCTCGAATTTCGAACGTACGTTCGATATACTACATATGGGCTTGGCCGGCGGCCGGTGTCAATAGCGATTGCTCAACCCGCCCCGGGAACACACGTTGAGCCTCAGGTCAACCGGAGAACTCGGCCGTGGGATACCGTTTCAGTGGTTTCCAGATCGACAAGATCGGAGTCATCGGGTCAGGGCAGATCGGCCCCGACATCGCGCTGCACTTCGCCAAAGCGATGCACACCCGCGACGTCCCCGTCGTCGTGGTGGACGTTTCCGCCGAGGCGGTCGAGCGCGGGCGCGCCAAGGCCGACCGGAAGATCGCCAAGGGTCGGGAGAGCGGCGCATTCACCCCCGAAGCCGCGGAGAGCATGGCCCGCCTCCTCTCGTTCACCAGCGACTACGAGCAGCTGCGCGGCGCCGGCCTCGTCATCGAGGCGGCCACCGAGAACGTCGAAGTGAAGCGGCGCATCTTCACGAAGCTGGAGGAGGTGTGCGGGCCCCAAGCGATCCTGGCGTCCAATTCGTCGCACATCGAGCCGGACGAGCTTTTCGCGGAGCTCGGGACGCGCGCCCGCGCGCTGGTCATTCATTATTTCTTTCCCGCGGACCGCAACCATCTGGTGGAGATCATCCCGGGAAGCGAGACCGCCCCCGCGCTGGTCGACGCCCTGCTGACATTGTATGAGGAGATCGGCAAGGTGCCGGTCCGGGTCGGCGGCCGGTACGGCTTCGCGGTGAACCCCGTGTTCGAAGGGCTATTCCTCGCCGCGGCCCTCGCGGTGGAAGCCGGCCTGGGCTCCGTCAAGGAAGTCGATGCCGCGACACGCACCGCCCTTGGCATGGGGGTGGGCCCGTTCACGGCGATGAACCTCACCGGCGGCAACCCAATCACCAATCACGCGCTGGACGAGATGACGGCGAAGCTGGGACCGTGGTGGCGCTCGCCGCAACTAATGAAGGAGGCGATGGCCTCCGGCAAGCCGTGGGACGTGCCCGCGCGGGACGAGAAAGTCGAGCTGTCGCCGGAGCGGGAGGAGCGGATCGGCGACACGATGCGAGGCGCGTACTTCGGGCTCGTGGGACAGATACTCGACAGCGGAATCATCTCTCTCGCCGACCTCGAGGTCGCGGTCGAGACCGGGCTCGCGATGCGGGCGCCGTTCGAGCTAATGAACGAGCTGGGAGTTCCGCGGGCGCTGGCGCTGGTAGAAGCGTACGCCGCGAATCATCCCGGGTTTGCCGTTCCGCGCTGCATCTCGGCACAAGCTCGCGCGGGGCGGCCGTTCCGGGTCTCGCACGTGCTCAGGCGCGACGCCGGCGACGTCGCCGTGCTCACGATTCGCCGCCCGCGGGTCCTCAACGCGCTGAACGACGACTTGTTCGAGCAGCTGTATGAGCATTTCGTCGCGCTGCATTCGGATCCGAGAATCTCGGCCGTGGTGCTGACCGGCTTCGGGACGAGATCCTTCGTCTCCGGCGCGGACGTGGGCTTCCTCGCGCGCATCGAGAGTCCGGCGGACGGAGCGACGACCGCGGAACGGTCGAAGCGCGCGGGCAACCTGATCGAGAGCCTCGGGAAACCCGTCGTGTGCGCGCTGAACGGGCCGGCGCTGGGGGGAGGCGTCGAACTCGCCATGTGCTGCACCGCGCGCATCGCGCGCAAGGGCTTGCCGATGGCCGTCGCGCAGCCCGAGGTAAACCTCGGAATCGTCCCCGGCGCGGGGGCTACTCAGCGCCTTCCGCGGCTGGTGGGAATGGAGAAGGCCGCCGAGATGCTGCGCACCGGGCGCGGCCTGTCGGGAGCGGAGGCGGTCGCATGCGGCCTGATCCGCGAGGAGGTGGACGGCAACGTCGTGGAGAAGGCGATCGAGCTCGCGCGCGCGGCCGCCCGCGGTGAGGTCACGCTGCCCGTGATCGATCCGGGTCCGATGAGCACGCCCGCGACTCTTCCCCCGGTAGAGATAGGACACCGGAGCCGCGCCATAGACGAGCTGATGTGCCGCGCGCTACTGGAAGGATGCAACCGGCCGCTCGCCGACGGCCTGCACGTCGAATCGGAGATGTTCGGGGCGTGCTGCGCGACGGAGGACATGCGGATCGGCGTGGGAAACTTCCTCGCCAACGGCCCCCGGTCGAAAGCGGAATTCGTGCATCGCTGACGCGGCTCGCCGCGCGCAGCGATCAGGCTGACGCCGCCACGGTCTCCGGTTCCACGCCGACACCCGGCGCGGGATTGATCCGCGCGACTCTGCTCGCCGTGTCCCGGGCAGCGTCCCGGATTCGATCGAACTGCCGGGCGGCGATCCAGTCCCGCGGCGCCATCCAGGGTCCGCCGCATGCGACCACGTTCGGCAGCGACAAATATTTCTCGAAGTTCGACGCGGTAAGCCCGCCGTTGGCGTTGAACTCGACGCCGGAGAACGGTCCGGCCAGAAGCTGGAGGTACGCGGGGCCACCCAGCGTCTCGATCGGCCACAGCTTGAGCAGGTTGAGCCCCACGTCCAGCGCCGCTTCGATCTCGGTGGCGGTGGAGACACCGGGGTAAACAGGAAGGTCGTGCTCGAGACAGTAATCCACGACCGCGCGGGAGAATCCCGGCGACACGATGAACTTCGCTCCGGCATCCCTCGCCTGTTCGGCCTGGGCGACGTTAAGCACCGTGCCCGCCCCGGCGAACATCTCCGGCTGCTCGTGCGTGATGCGGCGCAGCGCTTCGAGCGCCCTCGGCGTGCGCAGAGTGATCTCGACGATCGGCAATCCGCCAGACAGCAGCGCGCTCGCGAGCGCGCTCGCGTCCTTCGGATCGTCGATCACGATCACGGGCATTATGCGCGAGCGCCGAAGCGCCGCGGTCATCGGTGACTGCTGGACGTTCATGTCGTATCCGGTATGCGTTGCGGACAAAGTTACATCAGATGATGCGCAGCACGTCCTCAGCGGGTCCGGCGTCGCCGTCCGGCAGGAGCACGGCGATGTGAGTCAGCGCCTCGCGCTCACGCGGCCAGGTGAGACGGCTCGCCGCCTCGGAGAGCTGGAGCCACTCGACTTTCACGTGCTCCGGACCGAGCGTGACGGGCGCGCTCGCCGATACCACCGCGGCGAAGGCGATTGCGAGCTGCACCGTCTCCTCGCGGTGCAGGTAGAAGGCATTGACGGTGACGTTGTACAGCCGCTCCGCGTCCAGCCCCGTCTCCTCCTTCAGCTCGCGGAGCGCGGCGTCCTCCGGTTTCTCGCCGTCGGCGATGTGGCCGTGGATGGATTCCCAGGAGCCCGGGCAGCGCGTGTCCTCGGCGCGCTGCAACGCCAACACGCGCCACCCGTCTCCCTCGCGACTCAGCGCGTACACGTCCACTACGCCGGCTTTGATCCGTGTCATCGAGCCTTCGCCATTGCTGATGGCCGAATGATATCGAGCGTGCCGCGCGGCCGGGACGGCCGCATCCGCCGGCCGCTCCGCGACGCGCAGCAGCTCCTCCAGCGTCGTGTCGCCGGCCGCCACGTGCGCGAGCCCGGAATCCCAGATCGAAGCCGCACCGTCCGCGCACGCGGCCTCCACGAGCGACGAGACGCCGTCGCCTCGGGCGATCCGCCGCTCCAGCTCCGGCGACGAGATGACGATCTCCGCCACCGCGATTCGTCCGTGATAACCGGTGCCGCCGCACTGCGCGCACCCGCCGGGCGCTCCGCACGCGCACAACCGGCGGACCAGCCGCTGAGCGATCACTCCCTTGAGCGCGGCCGCCATCTTCTGCGGCTCGACGCCCAGGTCGGTCATCCGGGCGATCGAGCTGCACGCGTCGATCGTGTGCAGCGTCGCCAGCACGAGATGTCCAGTCAGCGAGGCCTGAATCGCTATGGCGGCGGTCTCCCGGTCGCGTATCTCGCCGATGAGCACGATGTCGGGGTCCTGCCGCAGGATCGAGCGCAGCGCCGCGGCGAACGTCAGGCCGGCCTTCTCGTTGACCTGCACCTGCACGATGCCCGGCGTCCTGTATTCGACCGGATCCTCGACCGTCACGATGTTGACGCCGCGCGCCTGCAGGTGGCGCAGCATCGCGTACAGGGTCGTGGTCTTGCCGGATCCTGTCGGGCCGGTGACCAGCACGAGTCCTTCGCGCGCGTCGAGCAGCCGATTGATGCGCGTGGATTCGTCGCGCGAGAAGCCGATCGAGTCGAGCGAGCGCGCCGTCGTGCGCGCGTCGAGAATGCGGATCACGACCTTCTCGCCGTGGGCCGAAGGGAGCGTGGAGACGCGGAGGTCTATGCCGACTCCGTTAGCGCCCACTCGCGCCCGTCCGCCCTGCGGCCGCAGCCGGTCGGCTATGTCCATGTTCGCCATGATCTTGATGCGCGATACGAGCGGGACGCCGATCATGCGCGGCAGAGTCATCGCCTGGCGCAGTACGCCGTCCACCCGATACCGCACGGTGATCCCCTGCTCTTCAGCCTCGAGGTGGATGTCGCTGGCGCGCGACGCGATCCCCTCGGCGACTATGTGGTCCACCAGCTTCACGACCGGCCGTTCTATCGAGGATTCATCGAGGTAGCTGTGCGACTCGTCAGCGGGCTCTGGCGTCTCGTCCAGCTCCCGCCGCTCCGCCACGCCGTCGAGGATCTTTGCCACGGCATCTTCCGGGCGATACACCTCATCTATCCGCTTGTCGATCCGCGATGGAGGCGCGAGCAGCATCCGTATGCGGCGTCCTGAAGAGAACGCGAGCGTTCTCTCGCAATCCATGTCGTACGGATTGGCCGTGGCGATCTCGAGTGTGTCGTTCGTGACGGATAACGGAAGGATGTGGTAGCGGCGAGCGAGCTCTTCGGGGATCCTCTCTCGCGCCTGCGAACTCACCAGCAGGCGCTTGGCGGAGGGTACGCGCAGGCGTTCCGCGACGGCGGCCAGTATCTCGTCGTCGGCGAGTGGCGATATGCGAGCAGCGGTCTCCCAGTAGCTGACGGTTACGGCCGCATCGACTGCCGCGAGGTCACTGTCGTTGAGAAGTTCCGCGAGGATCGGACGAAGCCATGAATCGGCTGGCACCACAGTACGCTAGCCTCTATTCACCAAACTCACACAGCGGCCGGAGGCGGACGTGATCGAAATGCCGCGCTGGGTTACTCGATAGAACGGTGCCGCGATCGGTGAGTCGGTCGAGCAACATCGCGAATGCACTCTTTCCTGGTGATCGCCGAGGGATACATCCTATGGGAATGGCCGCGACAACGCGGACGGGTTGGATTGCGGAGATGGTCGGGGCGATCCCGAGCGACCGGATCGGGCACGAGGTTATCGAAGGCGGGCGGACGAAGCTGCCGGTGTGTACCTTTGACGCCTCTCACACACTCCACCAAGGAACGTCCCAATGTCAAAGGCTGATTCGCGCACGCGTTCCCCGCGGCTCGTGATCGGCGCGGTCGCCGCCGCGTTCGGCCTCGTGCTCGCCGGCTGCAACACCGCCCCCGCCACAGGCGAGGATGGCATCCCCATTCGCACCGCGCCCGAGGTGTCCGGTGAGGAAGTCGCCACGCTAACAGCACCCCCGAACGTTCCGCCGCCGATCACGCGCACCACGCCGACGAGGGTGATCGTCAACCTCGAAGTTACTGAGAAGAGTATGCGGCTCGCAGACGGCGCCGAGTACACGATGTGGACGTTCGGCGGTTCGGTGCCGGGCGTGTTCATCCGTGTGCGCGAGGGCGACCAGGTGGAAATACACCTCAAGAACGCCGCGGGCAGCACGATGCCCCATAACATCGACCTGCACTCGGTCACGGGTCCCGGTGGCGGGGCTGCGGCGTCGCTCACCATTCCCGGGGGGGAGTCGGTTTTCAGCTTCGCCGCGCTCAATCCGGGTCTCTACGTCTATCACTGCGCCACGTCACCGGTGCCGGTGCATATCGCGAACGGCATGTACGGGCTGATCCTCGTCGAGCCGAAGGGCGGGCTGCCGAAGGTCGACAGGGAGTTCTACGTGATGCAGAGCGAGTTCTACACGACGGGCAACTACGGCGACAAGGGGCTCCAGGCGCTCGATATGGAAAAGGGTGTCGAGGAGCGGCCGACATACGTTGTGTTCAACGGCTCGGTCGGTGCACTCACGGGCGACGGCGCCCTGAAGGCGAACGTCGGTGAACGCGTGCGTCTCTTTGTCGGGAACGCCGGGCCGAATCTGACGTCGAGCTTCCACGTGATAGGCGAGGTGTTCGACAACGTGTACGGCGAAGGTGGCAGCACCTCCCTCCAGCGCAACGTGCAGACGACACTCATCCCTGCCGGCGGATCTGCGATCGTCGAGTTCGGCCTCGAGAAGCCGGGCAACTTCATCCTCGTGGACCACGCGATCTTCCGCGCGTTCCACAAGGGCGCGCTCGGCATCCTGGCCGTGACCGGCGACGACAACCTGAGAGTGCTGAATCCCGTCAAGGCCGGCACAACCGTCGCACCGATGTAACCGCCCGGAGATTCGACACGCGCCTCCATTCCGGTACGATAGCAGAACCGGCCCGCGCTACAGCACCGGCCAGAAGTCGCGATTCAAGTCGATCGACATGGTCCAGCGCCCGTCATGCAGTCCGCGCGCCACGTCGAGGCGAAGGATGTCGAAGATCATGAGCGCGCCCACGCCGACGCTCGGATACAACCCGTGTCCGCTGCGCAGCGATCCCGCGCCGCTCGGCGACTCCGTCGAGGATCTTCGCGACCGCGTCTTCCGGGCGGTACACCTCGTCGATCCGCTTGTCTATGCCGGAAGGGGGCGCGAGCAGCATTCGTACGCGCCGCCCTGACGTGAACGCGAGCGTGCGCTCGCAATCCACGTCGTTGGGATTCGCGGTCGCTATATCGAGCGTGTCGCCCGTCACCGAGAGTGTGGGAGTATCCGATATCGGCGCGCCAGTTCTTCCGGCACGCGCTCCAGCGCCTGCGAGCTGACGAGCAGCCGCTGGGCCACGGGAATACGCAGCCGCTGCGACACCGCCGCGATTATCTCGTCGTCCGTGAGCGGCGACACGCGCGCAGCGGATTCCCAGTAGCTCGTCGTGACGGCGCCGTCGATCGCGCCTAGATCACCCGGCGTGAGTAGCTCGGCGAGGATCGGGCGGAGCCATGAATCCGTGGGCACACCGCAGGGTATCGAACGGTGTAGCTAGAGGTCGTACCGACACATATGCCACGTGATCGAAATACGGCGGGGATGGGTGCGCGATGAATTCCTTGCCATTGGCGTGCTTCTCGCTCAAACCTGCAGGCAACCAGGAGGAGTCATGGTTCTGTATAGTTCGACAAGAGCTCGTGATCGCCAGCACGCCCTGCCGCACCTCGTCATCGGCGCCACCGGCGCACTAGCGCTGGCTGTCGTTGGGTGCAGCGACGTCACGGCACCCCTCCCGCGGGAGGGAGCTCCGGAAACGCTAAGCTTTTCCCGCGAAAGCTATGGCACCCCTGGTCTGAGCTGGACCATGCGCGGGGACTCGGTAGTCTTTGAGCGCGTCGAAGGGGGAATGGATGGGAGTCCTGAGCGGTACGTCGTTCGCGTCGTACCGACGGCGGAAGCATGGCGGGTGTTCTGGAGCGCAGCCGAAAACGCCGGCGTCAACAAGTGGCGTGAGTCCTATATGGGCCGGTTGATCGCCGATGCCGAAAGCTGGCAGCTTGTTCTCGAGACGCGGAGCAGCCGGATCAAATCCGGCGGGTACGCGGCATACCCGGACGACGCAGGTCGGGCGCACAGGGGCTCAAGGACCGAGGCGTTCAAGGCGTTCCTTGCTGCGCTTTACGTGATTGTGGGAGAACAGGAAGGCGTGTGAGATCGCACTCTAGCGCGATGAAGCGCCTTTCCCTGCGACGGCTCATCGGCCTCCTGCTGCTGGTCGTCCTCATTTGTCTAACGGGCCAGGAGGCCGGAGCCCAGTCGAGGAGCTCCGCGCAGCTGGGCGTGCACCAATTGGCAAGCGCGGAAGTGCCGGCGCCGTCGCAATCGGTTGAATACGCCACGATGCCGCGCTGGCTCAAATGGGGGCTGGTCGGCGCGGTTGCGGGAGCGATCACCTTCGGGCTTTTCAGCCGAATGACCATCGAGGGCGACAATCCCCTCCTCCCCGATGTCGCGCTCGGCGCTGCGGTAGGCTTCGTCACGATTGGCGGGGGCGTGGCCTTTTACGACTGGGTGTGCAAGCCAGACTCGTCCTCCGACCGCGCCGGCCTGTGCTGAACTTTCGGCGGCTCGCCCGGCCGTTACCTAGCTATTTGTTAGTGGCGATACCAAGATAGGAATGCCAGCGCGATCCACCGCGATACCCGAACCGCGGAGCCCCGACCCATGACCAACCCGATGACAGCTCCCTCCCGCCCGCGCCACCACTCCGTCGCTCGATATCTCGTCGCGATTTCGCTCCTCGTCGTAACGACATGGACCGGCGGAGCGCAGGCCGGTGGGCAACCTCCCCTCATTGACCGGCAGCTCTTCTTCGGCAACCCGGAGATATCGGGGGCGCAGCTCTCGCCGGACGGCAAATACGTCGCCTTCGTAAAGCCGCACAAGGGCACCCGTAACATCTGGGTGAAAGGGATCAACGACCCGTTTACCGCGGCAAAGCTGCTCACGAACGACATGCGGCGGCCGGTCACCGGATACTTCTGGAGCCGCGATGGGAAGTACGTGCTCTTCGTGCAGGATGCCGGGGGCGACGAGAACTTCAACGTGTACGCAGTGGATCCCGCAGCTCCTGCCCCGGCTGGCCAGGAGGTCCCCCCGGCGCGCAATCTCACTTCGGCGGAAGGCGTTCGCGCAGCCATTTATGCCGTCCCCGAGGACCAGCCGGGCGTGATTTTCGTCGGACTGAACGACCGCGACAAGGCGTGGCATGACCTGTACAAGGTGGACATCGCCACGGGCGTGCGTACGCCCATGCGCGAGAACTCCCAGCGCATCACCAACTGGGTGTTCGACAATAGCGGCAACCTCCGGCTCGCAACACGCACCAGCGACGGCGGCGACACGGAGATACTGCGAGTGGATTCGACCGAGTTAACGCAGGTCTACTCGTGCGGCGTATTCGAGACTTGCTACCCGCTTCGGTTCGACCGCAACAACGAGCAGGTGTACCTCGCGACCAACCGGGGCGACAGCCTCGACCTGACCCGCCTGGTTCTCTTCCACCCGACGACTCGCGTGGAGTCGCTGGTCGAGTCGGATCCGTTGAACCGGGTTGACTTTGGTTCCGCGGTTTTCTCGGAGCTGACGAATGAGTTAGTCGCGACGACGTACGAAGACGAGCGGACAAGGATCTACTGGCGGAACCTCGCGTGGGAGAGCGACTACCGTACGCTGCAGGAGAAGCTTCCCGGGCTGGACGTGTCGCTCGCCGGCGCGACCAGAGACGAACGGCTGTGGATGGTGGCCGCGTTCAGCGACCGCGAGCCCGGCGAGCGGTACCTGTTCAATCGCGACACGAAAGAGCTGACCCGCCAGTACCGCGTCTTTGAGGAGCTGCCACGCGAGGCGCTGGCGCCGATGACCGCGATCCGCTATCGGGCGTCCGACGGCCTCGAGGTGCCGGCGTTCCTGACGCTGCCGGTCGGCATGGAGCACCGCAATCTTCCCCTGGTGGTAGTTCCGCATGGTGGACCGTGGGCCAGGGACACCTGGGGATACCGCGCCATGGCGCAGTTCCTCGCCAACCGTGGCTATGCGGTACTGCAGCCGAACTTCCGCGGATCAACGGGCTACGGCAAGCGATTTCTGGACGCGGGAAACAACGAGTGGGGCCAGTTGATGCAGGAAGATATTTCCGCCGGCGTCCGGCATCTCGTAGCCGCGGGGACGGTGGATCCAAGAAGAGTCGGCATCATGGGCGGCTCCTACGGCGGATACGCCACGCTCGCAGGGCTCGCGTTCACTCCCGACATTTACGCGGCCGGCGTGTCCATCGTGGGCCCGTCGAATCTGATCACCCTCCTCAACTCGATCCCCCCGTACTGGGAAGCGATCCGCGTGATGTTCCACAAGCGCATGGGCGACCCGAATACGCCGGAGGGGCGAGCACAGCTCGAGAGACAATCGCCGTTGACCTCCGCGAGCAGCATCCGCGTTCCGCTGCTCGTGATCCAGGGGGCCAATGACCCGCGGGTGAAGCAGGCCGAGAGCGACCAAATCGTCATAGCGTTGCGCGACCGCGGCTTCCCGGTGGAGTACATCGTGGCGCCCGATGAGGGGCACGGCTTCGCGCGTCCCGTGAACAACATGGCGCTGTTCGCAGCCGCCGAAAAATTTCTCGCAAAGCACCTGAACGGCCGCTACCAGGAGAGCATGCCTGCCGACGTCGCCACGAGGCTGGGCGAAATCACGGTTGACGTGAGCACAGTAAAGCCGCCCGTGACCGTCGCGGTCTCTACCAGCGCTCCCAGGCCGAACGCCGCCATGAGGGTGGGAACCGAGACCTATGCGGCGAGGATCGAGGTCGCCGGCCAGACGATTCCGCTCGAGCTTACGCGCACGACGATTGACAGCGGCGGCGCCTGGATCGTTCGGGAAGTATCGAAGATGCCGATGGGCACGGTTGAGGAGCAGGCCACTATCGAGAAGGGCACGTTGCTCGTCCGCGAGCGCGTCCTGCGGCAGGGCCCGGCCGTCATCACGGTTACGTACCGCGACGACAAGGCGACCGGCTCGATGAGCATGGGCGGCCAGGAGCGACCAATCTCCGTGGAATTGGGCGGGGCCGCCTTCGCGGACGGCGCCGGATCGGACGCCGTCATAGCGGCTCTGCCGCTGGCCGACGGGTATGAGGCGACGTTCCGCAACTTCGACGTGACGACACAGCAGGTCAAGCTGCGCCGGCTCAAGGTTGTCGGAACGGAAAGGGTGACGGTCCCCGCGGGTGAATTCGACGCGCACAAGGTTGAGGTCACTTCGGCGGACGGTGGAGCCGACACGCACACAATCTGGGTGGACCGCGTGACTCACCGCGTCGTGAAGACGGTGAGCGTGCTGCCACAGATGAACGGCGCAGTCGCGACCGCCGAACTGAAGAACTAAAGAACTGAAGAACTGAAGAACTGAAGAACTGAAGAACTGATCTCACGAAACGGGCGCGCGCCCGAACAGCCTCGGCGACGGATTACAGCACCGGCCAGAAGTCGCGATTCAAGTCGATCGACATGGTCCAGCGCCCGTCATGCAGTCCGCGCGCCACGTCGAGGCGAAGGATGTCGAAGATCGTGAGCGCGCCCACGCCGACGCTCGGATACAACCCGTGTCCGCTGCGCAGCGATCCCGCGCCGCCGTTGATTCCCACCACGTTGACGTAAGGCGCCAGTGTCATTCGTGCCGGCGTCCGCCCAAACCGGCCAAGGGATATCGCTGGAAACAGCGCCTGCATCTGCCACTCGATTCGCGCGGAGCCGCCCGACGTCCCGATGAAGCGGTGAAAATCATATCCGGGACCGGTTACCGCTCCGCCGAAAAACACGAGCTGTTGCGGCCGCAGGGATCGCGGCGGACGCGGCGTCGCATCCGCGGGATAGACCATGTCGCCCTGCCTGTCCGAGGCCGCCGCGAAGGTGAATTGCGTAACTAACCGGCTCGTCCCGTACGGCCGCTCGACGTTCGCGCGCAGCGCGATCTTCACTCCGGTCTGCCAGTCGCCGGGAAACTGCAAGGCCGCATACCGGAACCCCGAGCCGGCGATGCGATACCTGGCTTCGAATCCGCCGAAGGTCAGCCGCGTGGGACGCTCGAACACGAGCTCCAGTCGCTGCTCTTCAATGCGCGCGGCGGCCAGTGTACTATCGAACTCGCCCGACGCCGGGCTCGCGTTCACGGATAGCGGCCGATGCTTCTCGAGCGCGAGCGACACCGACGCGCGCCAGGCTCCGACGGGAGGGGTGAAGGCCGCGACCTCGAGCCCGCGCGACCCGAACGAATTCGTGTGATCGCTGCCGAACTCCTGCGCGGCCACGCTGTTGACCAGCATCGATCGCTCGGAATCCTCGCCCACCAGCTCATGATCGTCGTACGCGGTGACGGAGAGCCCGGCTCCGCTCGCCTGCCGGTACGAGATTCCAGCGCGCCCTTTCCAGTCGTCGTGGGAAAAGCCGTAGCGACCGCCCGCGACCAGCGACACGCCGGCACCGAGCCGCTGCGACAGGCCCCGGCCGAGCGCGTGGCCCTCGACGCGGTTGAACCGCTCG
>JBPPMH010000169.1:0-22452 GCA_051305945.1 Gemmatimonadaceae bacterium | reverse complement strand
GCGTAATCCAGCTCAAGGAACGGAGCTCACCTGACCACCGCACCAGCAGGGCTCGTCGCAGCGCTCGCCGACCGGTACCGACTCGAGGACGAGGTAGGCGCCGGAGGCATGGCGACCGTTTACCTCGCGTACGATCTCCGCCATGATCGGAAAGTCGCGGTGAAGGTGCTGCGCCCGGAGCTGGCCGCGATCATCGGCGGCGACCGGTTTCTCGCGGAGATCCGCACCACCGCCAATCTCCAGCATCCGCACATCCTCCCGCTGCACGACTCCGGCGAAGCGGATGGGAAAGTTTTCTATGTGATGCCGTTCGTCGAAGGGCAGAGTCTGCGCACGCGGATCATGCACGAGCGGCAGCTCCCGGTGGACGAAGCGGTGCGAATCACGCGTGAAGTCGCCAGCGCGCTCGATTACGCGCACCGCAACGGCATCGTGCACCGCGACATCAAGCCGGAGAACATCCTGCTGCACGACGGCCAGGCGCTGGTCGCCGACTTCGGCATCGCGCTCGCCGTGAGCCGGTCCGACGGCGGCACGCGCATGACCGAAACGGGAATGTCGCTCGGCACGCCGCACTACATGGCGCCCGAGCAGGCAATGGGCGAGCGCGAGATCTCGCCCCGCGCGGACGTGTACGCGCTCGGCTGCGTGTTGTACGAGTGTCTCGCGGGCGAGCCGCCTTTCACAGGACCGACCGCGCAGGCGATCATCGCGCGGGTGATGACGGAGGAGCCGCGCGGCCTCCAGCTGCAGCGGCGCACGATCCCGGCGCACGTGGAAGCCGCCGTCGGAACGGCGCTGGAGAAATTGCCTGCCGATCGCTTCGCGAGCGCGGCCGCCTTCAGCGAAGCGCTGGCAAACCCATCCTACGGGATCTCCGGCGCGGGCTCCCGCGCCGCGCGGGGAGTGGCGGCGCCGGCCGCGGCCGGGTGGGATCCCCGCACCTGGTCGCTGCCTACGTACCTGTTCGCCGCCGCGATGCTGGCCTTCGCCGGTATCGCCGCGTGGCTCGCCACGAAAAATCGCGCGGAGCCCGGCGGGTCGCTTCCGGTCGTTGCGTTCCAGGCATTGGACTCCGTCCCGGAGCGCACGCGGCCTGTCGTATCGGTTACTGGCGCCGTAGCGTGGTCGCGGCCAGAAGGCATCTACGTGCGTCCACCCGGCGCCACGGCACCAATTCTGCTCGCGGGCACCGAGCGGCCGATGGTGGATGTGCTCGCGTTCTCGCCGGATGGCGAGTGGCTCGTGTTTGCAGTTCCACCGACGGCGCCGAGTCCCTCCGCACGGATCACGCTGCGCCGGATCGCGGCGACGGGAGGTGTGCCGCAGACGCTGACGAGCGACCTGGGCGGACATGCGGGAAGCTGGATCCAGTCGGCCACGTGGGGCGACGACGGCAACATCTACCTCGGGGCCTCCGACATCCTCGCGCGGTTGGGGAGCATCCTGCGCGTCAGCGCGTCGGGCGGAGTCGTGGATACGCTGCTCAAGACGCAGCTGACTTTCGTCGCCCCGAACACTCTCCTTCCGGGGAACCAGACGCTGTTGTTCACGCAGGTGGGAGGTTCGGGCGATCCACGAATCATGGCGCTCGACCTGGAGAGTCGCGACACCGTGCGCGTGCTACCCAACGCGGTGTCGGCAAATTGGTCGCCGACCGGCCACGTGCTGGCGGCCAGGTACGACGGGACCCTGCTCGCGCTTCCGTTCAATCCGGCCAATGCGCGGGCGCTCGGCGCGCCGGTCCCGGTTGCCGACAGCATCGTCGCCGAGGGGCTTCGCTCGTTCTTCTCGCTGGCACGGAACGGGACGCTCGCCTACGTGCGCGGGGCGCCGACCGTCACGGCCGCCGGCGACCTGCGACTCGCGCTCGTGAACGTCACCGGAACTGACGTCGAGTACCTGCCGCTCCCCCCGACCGATCATTGGGACGGCTCCTTCTCCCCCGACGGGCGGCGTGTGGCGTACATCCGCCAGGATCACGTCTGGCTGTACGATCTCGACCTGGGGACGCATCGCCAGCTCACGCGGGACGGGGGCGCGCACCACAACCCGGTGTGGTCACCGGACGGAAAGCGCGTGGCATTCCGCGCGGACCGGACGGGAGAAACGCCCGGTCTGATTTTCGCCATGCAGGCCGATGGCGACACAGCGGTCGTCCGCCTTGGCGGCGCGCGGGCAAGCAACCCGGCGCAATGGCTCCCGGACAACACGCTCCTCTTCTCCACCGAGGTGCCGGAGGCCGACGTGATGCGACTGCGCGCGGACGCCGGCGCTCCCGCTGTGCCGGTCCTGAATGCCGACTGGACCGAGCGGGCGCCTCGAATCTCGCCGGACGGAAGTTGGATCGCTTATGTCTCGGAGGAGGACGGCATGCCGCGCGTCAACATCCGCCGCTGGCCGGCGCTATCGGGAAAGGTCACGGCCTCCGGCAGCGTGCTCACAAGCAGCTATCCGATCTGGTCACGCGATTCGCGCACACTGTATGTGCAGGAGGAATCGCAGCTCGTCGCGTACACGCTTGATCCGCGCGACGACGGAATGCACGTGAGTCGGCGGAGCGTATTGCGAGACGACATGCAGGGGCCGATCGCCGCGATGCATCCCGACGGAAGGCGTATCCTTCAGTTCTCACGCACCGTTCGGACGGACAGCACTCCGCCCGTCACGCGACGCATGATCGTCGTATCCAACTGGCACGAGGTGCTGCGAGCGCGGCTGGGCGGCGGCAAGCCGGAGTAGCGCTAGCCGTTCACGCCACGCTGCTCGGCGATAGTACGCCTCGATAACAAGTCACCGCTGGGTGCTCGGAAGATCGATCGCCGGATTGCGCGAGAAGAACCCCACCGGCCGGATCTCGAAGCTGTGTCGTGCGACTGGCATCAGAGGCCAGTCTTCCGGGCGCGGCACATGATGAAATCCCATTGTGAGCCACGCCACGATGTCCTGCTTCGCGATCGCGCGGTTCGCGGACGTCCACTTGGGCAGGCCATCACCAGCTGTGCTCATGGTGGGGTAGTCGCCTGCCGCGTACAGCTCGCGCCGGACGTACGGCGTCACCCACAGCGTGTGGTCGGTGAAGCCCGCGCGTCGCTGCAGGTAATCATCCGGTGCGAGCAATGTCATCGCGCTGTGCCCCTCGATCTGGTAGCCCGCGAATCCGCCGTACGGCCCCGGTACCGACGGATTCACGAAGCGCCATATCTCCGGCGCATTCATCGTGGAGTGGCGCATCGCGTCGCGTTCGTTGCGCGCCTCGTTCGTTTCCACTGTCCACAGGCTGCGACGTGGATTTTCCGCCGGCAAAATCCGCGGCACGAGCCGATCCACGAGCAGCGAGTTCTGCGGGCCGTCCACATCGAGATCAAGGCGGAACGAGAAGAAATGGCTGTGATTCACACCAATGCGCCCCGGCGCGATGAGGCGCCCGTACTTCTCGTCGTCCTGTGTCCCGGTGGCCGTTTTGGTTTGATCCATTCCCGACGCGCCCGCGTCCATTCGCAGCGTGCCATCCTGCTGAAACACCCAATCGAACAGGTAGTCATAGTTGCCGGCCGTCATATACATGCGCAGCACGAGGTCACGCTTCACGCGCGCCTCGACGATGTTGCCGCGCTCACGTCCATGCCGCCACGCCACGTCACCAGCCGAGCGTTCGAACAGGCAAGCCGCGCGCACGCGCTCACGCGGGCGGCCATCCGAGGTCACGACCATTGCACTGAAGTACCGCGCGTAATCCGGGCACTCGACACCCATGCTCAGGCTGCTGGCGATTCCACCGAACAACGCCGGATACGTGCCGAGGTCGAAGAAGCCCTGATAGTTCCACGGGTACTCGGCGTCCATGTACGGCACGAACAGCTCCGACAACGCCCCCTGGTACATCACCGACCGATCGCGACCGGCATCCGTGTAGCTCACTAGTGACAACACCACGCCCCGGCGCGGATCTACACGGAAGTGGAACTTCCAGTTCTGCCAGCTCACTTCATGTCCGTTTACGGCGTACGACGGGCCGGACGGCTGCACCATCTGCACGGGGCTGCGCGCTTCGCGCGTCGCGCCAATCGCCTCGGCGTCGTAGGCACCGTAGGCATCGCCCAGCGGCCGCACGCCGGCATCCGTAACCCGGATGATTTTTCTGTCCGTAAGATCGATCACGATCACCAGCCCTTCAATCTCGGCACCGTAGCCGGTCACAACGTTGCGATCATACGAACACGTCGCGTGCAGCAGACGCTGTCCGCGTTCCTCGGGAAGGTCGAAGTAGCCGTGATTCGCGCCGCAGCTCACGTGCCTGAAGTCGGTGATGCCGCGCTTGCGGATCGCGGCTATCACGCGTTCGTCCGCCAGCGCAAGCGACGTCATCCGATCGAACTCGTCGCTACTGGTCATGTACTGTCGACCCGGCACTTCCGTCCACGACAGCACTCGCTTGCCCGCGAGGTCCACGATCGCTTCGTACCCCGTCTTGGCCGTCGTGAGATGGACTATTGCCTCACGCCGGAAGGGTTGCCCTGGCTTCCACGACAGTACTTCCGCCTTCGGCGGTTCGTTCAGGCCAACGTACAGGAAGCTCGTTGTACTATCGGTCCGGCCTGACGCCACCAGCGCGTCGTAGATCGCCCAGTGCTCGCGTCCGGACAGCCCGTCGAGCGGGTGCGGCGGCAGCTGCGCTGCGAGTGGAAACGCTGAAAGGGCACACGCGGCGAGCAACGTGGCAACGATTGAGCAAAGACGCATGGCGGGGATGGTGGAGGGAGCCAACGCGACAAAACATGGGGGTTTTCGACGTGGTCGGCTAGCACCCGGCTGCGACATTCGTGCACGGCTCTCGCTTCGCTTGGCATTCCCGCGTCGCGACCCCAGCTTTGGGGCGTGGACAAGTCAACCGTTCTTGCTGACCGGTACCAGCTCGGTCGTCAATTGGGCCAAGGCGGGACGGCCACCGTGTATCTGGCGCACGATCGCAGGCACGGACGCGACGTCGCGATCAAGGTCCTGCACCACCACCTCTCCGAATCGCTCGGTCGCGAAAGGTTCCTCCGCGAGATCCGAAACGCGGCTCGCCTGAACCACCCGCATATCCTTCCGCTGTACGACTCCGGGGAAGCGGATGGCGTCCTCTACTTCGTCATGCCCGTTATGCATGGGCAGACGCTGCGCGAACGCCTGGCCCTGGATGGCCGGCTTCCGGTCGATGAAGCGGTTCACATCGCCATCGAGGTAGCCGACGCCCTCGACTACGCCCACCGGCAGGACATTGTCCATCGAGATATCAAGCCCGATAACGTCCTGCTGCACGAGGGCCACGCGATCGTCGCCGACTTCGGGATCGGCAAGGCGATCGTCGCGGCGTCGGCCGACAATGCGAACATCACGCAAGTCGGCATGCTGGTCGGGACACCGGCATACCTGAGTCCCGAGCAAGCCGCCGGTGACACAATCGATGGACGCAGCGATCTGTTCGCGCTGGGATGCGTGCTCTTCGAGATGCTCACGGGCGACGTCGCCTTCGCGGCAGCCAGCACGCCGGCTCTGATCGCACGGCGCTTCGTATACTCTCCGCCGCCGGTCAGCGTTACCCGGGCTGACGTACCGCAGACGGTCGAGGCGGTCACGACTCGACTGCTGCAGCAGAACCCCGCGGATCGCTTCGCGTCCGGCGCCGAGGTGGTCGCTGCTCTGCGCTCAACGCCGGCAGCATTGCCGGTCGCGGAGGCGGCGAAGAGGACACTTTACGAGCCGTCGATCGCGGTGCTGCCTTTCGTGAATCTGAACGCGGATCCCGAGAACGACTTCTTCGCTGACGGGCTCACCGAGGAGCTCATTACAGATCTCTCCGGCGTGAAGGCATTGAGGGTAATCTCGGGAACCTCCTCGCGGCAGCTGAAGAACAGCAACAGGGGCATGCGCGAAATCGGACACATGCTGGGTGTGCGCTATGCGGTAACCGGCGGCGCACGTAAAGCCGGCAATGCCTTGCGCATCACAGCACAGCTCGTGGATACCAGCACCGACGCACAGCTCTGGGCAGAGAAGTTCAGCGGCACCATGGACGATGTCTTCGACGTGCAGGAGCGCGTGTCCCGCGCAATCGTCGCGGCGCTGCGGGTGACCCTATCCGCTGTCGAGGACGCGCGGCTGTCCGACCGCCCGATCCGCGACTCGCGGGCGTTCGAACTGTACCTGAAGGCACAGGAGTTGGTCCGGCGATACGGCGCGCCCGTTGACCGTGTACTGGCGCTGCTCGACCGGGCGGACGAGATAGAGGGACCTTCGCTGCCCCTGCGCGCTTTGCGCATCTACACGCAGATCATGCAGATGCGCGCCGGGATGACGACAGACGCAAGCAACCTTGCGCAAGCGGAATCCGACGCCCGCGTACTGCTGGCCGAAGCACCGCACGCTTCCTACGGCCACGCATTGCTCGGGTATATCGCGTATGAGCAGGGCGATCTCCGCGGCGCGGTACAGGGGCTCACGCAGGCGCTGGACCGCGACCCCAGCGATGCCGATGCGAGGTTTTTCCTTGGGATCGCCCTTGAAGCGGCCGGGCAGCACGAGGCATCCATAGCGACGGGACTTCGCTTCCGTGAGCTCGACCCCCTCTCGTCCTTCGCTGCCATCCTGCTCGGATCGAGCTACTGGTTCGTCGGGCGTCCAGGTCAGGGACTCGACGCACTCGACGACGCCGTGATGATGGACCCGGAGAATCCGATCCTGCGCTGGACGCTGGGCTACACGCATGCACTCCTCGGAAATGCCGAAATCGCGCGCACACATGTGGAGTGGATGAAAGCGCACGCGCCGCAGATGCCCTACACCCTCCACCTGACGGCGCTGGTGCACGGAATGAGCGGGTTGGCGGCCGACGCCATGGCGGTTCTACGCACGATCGAGGCGATGGCTTTCGACGCCCACCTTACCTTTCACCTATCCGAGGCGCATGCCCTTGCAGGCGACGAAGCGACGGCGCTCCGAATGCTCTCCGATGGCGTCGAGCGCGGTTTCTACCCTGCCCCATTCATCGCGGAGTACTGTCCCTTCCTGGCGCCCCTTCGTGGAACCCCGGAATTTCAACGCGTCGCCGCGAGGGCGTTCCAGCGAGTAGCCGAGTTCGCGACCTGAGGTCCGGGGAATACGACCAGTACCGGCATCGGCATGGCCACCGCGGGCCGGCTCGAGATCTACCGCTCCAGGCGAATCAGCGCGTCTCCCAACCCGGTGAGATAGATCGGACCACGCCCGGGACTGAGAATCAAACCCGTGATGAACCCCGGCAGCGGTGCCCACTGCTCCGGCGACAGCAGTTCCAGGCGGGCCTCACCTTTCTCGCCACGACGGGCAAACTCGGCGGACCGCTCTGCCTGAATAGTCGTCTGCGTTACGAATGCGCTGTGCGATGCGAGCGTCCCGGTGTTCAACACGATGACTTCGTTGGTGATCGGCGCCACCATCCAGAGGTTGCCGCTATCGTCCAGCTCCAGGTTGTCTATCGCATGACCTTGGAGGACAACCGTCCGCTCGCTCAAGGCCCCGGTCGCAAGATCCACGCGATAACGCAGCACGCGGTTCGCCATCATCTCCGATACGTAGAGATGGCCGTTCTTCTCGTCGATCGCGATTCCATTGGCAAAGCGGAGCGAATCGAGAATGATCTTCGCCTCCTGCGCCAGGCGACCACCGGTCATCGGCAGCCGGAGCAGCGCGCCGTCCGCTACTCCTGCATCCACTGCCGCCCACATCGCCCCTAGTCCGGTTTCCGCGCTGTTATGAGCGCTTTGGGTGAACCAGATCGAGCCCTGTGAGTCGCGCACGGCGGCATTGATCCCATAGCGATGCTGATAGACCTTCTCGGCAGCCCCGCTGGTGACGTTCACGCGGTAGATGTGCCCCAGCTCAATGTTGGTAACGAGAGCGTGGGCTCCGTCCGGCTCCAGCGATATTCCATTGGCTCCCCCTTCGCGTGCCGGCGGGTTGTGAACGTATCCGGCGGAGGCCAGCTCACCGAACGGGCGCGTGGATCCGTCGGGATCAATTATCCGGAGTCCACGTGCCTGATCAGTGACGAGTAGGCGTCCGCCGGGCAGAAGCACCCCATCCTCAGGTTTGGCGAGGCCGCGATTCGCCGGGAATATCATCGTCGAGTCGTACGACCAGCGCGGCATCGTTTCGGCTGTCTCTGGTGCGCGATCGCAGCCGCCGAGCAGCACAATGGAAGCACCGAGGATTGCAGCGCGGACGGAAGTCGTTTGTCTGGACATAGCTTGCCTGGTGAGGTGTGTCAAACGATATCGGGCTACCCGCCCGCTGTTTCCAAGAACCGACGCTGTTTGCCGCGCGCCCAACAATACCGCCGAGCCGCTCGGCGTCACGGAGGAGCGGCGCCCGATCCGGCCCGCGGTCGAAGCAGGCTGCTCCATCCTTCTACCATGATCAACGGCGCGCGCTCAGTCGTTGGAGACCCCATTCCCCGCATGAAGAGGAAGCGCTGGTCGTCAGGCGAGACGCCGTAGGAATGCGTCGCGTCGTCCACCCAGTAGACTACCGGAAACAAGGGTCGCGGGGCTCCGATAGTGAAGCTGCTGCCGCCGGCGACAGGCACCGCTACGAGCTCGCGGTTGGCGCTGCGGTAGAACAGCTCACGGCCGGTGTGAGCCCAGGCGGCATCCATTCCGCCATCCCGCGAAACCTGCCAGCGCCCCGCGTTTACGTCCGGAAACGGTCGCACGTACACTTCGTCGCGACCGGATTCATCCGATGTATAGGCGATCCAGTTCCCATCCGGGGAGAGCGCATGCCCAGTTTCCCGGAATTGCCGCGATGCGAGCAGCGGAACGAGGCTATCCGAGCCGATGACGGCGTACATGATGTCGCGCCACGTACCACCGGTCCGAACCAGCAGGCGAGTCGTATCAGGGAGCGGCGCCGGCTCGAAGATGCCGCGGTCGGACCTGGCGAGGACGCGCTCGGCGCCGGTTCCGTCGGCCCGGCGCATGCGGATTTCCGTGACGCTCGAGTCGTTCATCGACGAATACATCACGTGGGCGCCGTCCACGGCCCACCGGGGGCGCCCGCTATTGCCGTCGAAGGTGAGTCGGGTGAACGGGCCCGCGGGCAACTCCTTGATCCAGATGTCACTGCGAGATCCCCCCCTCGCGCCGATCGCCACGCGGCGACCGTCCGGGGAGAGAGAGAAGCCGAATGCTCCGGCCAGCGGAACAACCCAACCACTGTCCACAACGGTTATGCGCCCGGCCCGATCTATCCAGACCGGCTCAACGCCGATACCGCCGGCCACATTGGAGCCGGCCACGTAGGCGAGAGTGCCCCGGCTCGATATCGTGACATCGGCCAGTCCGCCGACTGACCGGATGCCCTCGAACACCGGAGTCGGCGGGGCGGTGAACGCGAGCGTCGCGAGGTCGAATGGGGCTGCGAACAGTGCGCCGTCGCGGCGCGCGAAGACCAGGGTGCCGTCAGGCAGGTACCACGCCCGGATAGCGTCCGCCGCAAGCACGCGGCTCGAGTCGGCGCGCAGATCCCACACCCGAAGGTCGATCTGCGCGCAGGCATAGGTGCAGCCCCCGAAGATGATCCCTCGCGCGCCCGGCAATGGCGTGCCGGAAACGGGGCCTTGAACCCCGGTGTACACTTTATGGGTCGTCGCCGTCCCGCCGCTCTGGTTGACTGAGGCGAAGTTCCACTGCGGGTCGTTGAACACGATTCGCCCGTCGTCGAACCAGGCGATCACGGGAGCCACGGTATTGATCGAGTCGGAGAGCGTGATGGCCGCACCGCCAGCCCGGGGCACCTTTCGGAGGCTGCCGTTGGCGGCAAAAGCAATCCACTGCCCGTCGGGCGAGAACGTCGGCCTCTGGCCGTCAATCGCTCCGCTGAGGGGAACGGCATCCAGTTGGTCGCGCTCCTTTATCCAGATTTGCTGCGTACCGCCAACAGTATCCACAAAGGCGATCGCCCGGTCGTCCGGTGCGAACGCCAGGCCGAGAAACACCATGCCGGGATCGGGATTACGTCCCCATAGATGCACACGCTGGCGTGCGACTTCAGGCGGCTTGTCGCGCAGGGCGGAGTACGAACGGTAGAGAGCGACCGCGGCAACGACGGCGACCGCGGCGACGAGCCATGGCGCCGCCCTCAGCACCGTCCCGGCGAAACCCGGGCGCCGCTGTGGGACGGCGGCGTGGTAGCCGGTGGCGGCCGCGAAGGTTGCGTTCGACAGCGCTTCGACGAATTGCGCGGCCGAGCCAAACCGGTCGGCGGGAAGCTTCTCCAGCGCCTTCATGGTTGCCGCTTCGACGTTGGGTGGAACCGACCGCCGCTGGATGCCGAGTCCCCGCGGCTGCTCGGTCATTACTCGCGCGATGATCGCCTGCGCAGTAGGTCCCGTGAAAGGCGGCTCGCCGGACAACATTTCGTACAGCATCGCGCCCAGCGCGTAAATGTCGGAGCGCGCAGTGATCTCGCGTTCGCCCGTAGCCTGCTCCGGACTCATGTAGTGCGGCGTACCCAGGCTCATCCCGGTCTCGGTCATCCGGGTTCCGCCGTCCGAACGGCTGACGGCGAGAGCTATTCCGAAATCCGCGACCATCGCGCTGCCGTCGTGCAGGAGGATGTTCTCCGGCTTGATGTCGCGATGCACCAGGCCGTGGCGGTGCGCGTAGTCGAGCGCCCCACCGACCTCTTTCGCGATGCGCACCGCGTCCTCGATCGGGAGCTGCCGCTCGCGGGTGATGCGCTCGCGCAGCGTCTCGCCCTGCACGAAGGGCATCACGTAAAACACCGACCCGTCTATCTCGCCGGAATCGTACAGCGGCAGAATGTGCGGGTGTTGCAGGTTGGCGGTGGTTTTGATCTCGACCAGGAAGCGCTCGGCGCCGAGTATGGCGCTGAGCTCCGGACGGAGGACCTTGAGGGCGACCTTTCGGTCGTGCCGCAGGTCATGGGCGAGGTACACCGTCGCCATGCCCCCGGAGCCGATCTCGCGATCGATCACGTAGCGGTCGGCCAGCCCAGCCACGAGGCGGGGAGTGTTCGCGATAACGCTTCCTCGAGGTGGGAGTGCGGCGAATGTACGGCTGGACGTTGTTCAGCGCCAGCAGAGGAGTCGCCGTGCTTGACGCGGCACCCCGCCGAGGGAAAACTCCAGTGCGCGCGAACCACCGGATCGCTCTGCTTTACGACCGGGACCACAGCGAGAGAGGCGATATGAGGAAGATTGTGAACGTCGCGGCTCTGGCTCTCGCCGCCTGCACGGCGAGGCCCGCGCAAGCGCCGAGCGAGAATCGCGTGGTGTTCATCGGTGACTCCATCACCGAATCGTGGGCGACATACTTCCCCGCTCTCTTTCCCGGCAAGCCGTACATCGGGCGCGGCATCAGCGGCCAGACCACGCCGCAGATTCTCGTGCGCTTCCGACAGGACGTCGTGCGGCTTCAGCCGAGGGTCGTCGTGATCCTCGCGGGTACCAATGACATCGCCGGCAACACCGGCCCGTCGTCGCTGGAGATGATCCAGGACAACCTCGCTTCGATGGCGGAGATCGCGCGTGCCAACGGAATCCGGGTCGTGTTGTCGTCCGTATTGCCGGCATACGATTATCCATGGAAGCGGGGACTGGATCCGGCGCCGAAGATCGTGGCGCTCAACTCCTGGATCCGCGCCTACGCCGAGGCGACGGGCGCGGTGTATCTCGATTACCACAGCCCGATGGCGGATGGGCGCGGGGGCCTGCGCGCCGAGCTGACGAAGGACGGCGTGCACCCGAACGCCGCCGGCTACGCGGTGATGGCGCCGCTCGCGGATGCGGCGATCGCCAGAGCGCTGCAGCGGCCATAACTTTCCGATCCCTACACGTTGGAAGCTGATTGCATCCCCAAATGATCCGAGTCATGCTCGCTCGTGACCTGCGGGCGCTCGCGCGCGAAGTGGACGGTTATCCCGACGACGATGCGCTCTGGCGCACCGCGCCCGGCATCACGAACTCCGCCGGCACGCTAACGCTCCACCTCGCCGGCAACCTCGAGCACTTCATTAGTAGCGTGCTCGGCCGGACAGGTTACGTTCGCGACCGGGAAGCCGAGTTCACCACGCGTGACCTGACACGCGCCGAGCTGCGCGGCCGGATCGAGGCCGCCGCGAAATCGGTGGACGCTACGCTCGCGCGGCTCGCTCCAGAGCAGTGGGAAGCGGAGTATCCGGTGCCCATCGGCGGCCGCAAGGTCGGCACCGCCGCGTTTCTCGTCCATCTCGCCACGCACCTCGCGTATCATCTCGGCCAGATAGACTACCACCGACGGATGCTCGTGGCGGGCGCAGGCACGATCGACGCGATGTCGATCGGCGAGCTGCCGGAGTTCGCGCCCTGATGTCTGATCCCATGCGCGGGCATCCGAGGTTCGAGGCGCTGGTCGAGCGAATGCGCCTCTGACGAGCGCGATCAGGATTTCCGCTTAGCCGGCTTCTTCAGCAGCTCGCGCATCCGCGCGAGCTCCTTCTCGGACGGTCGCTTCTGATCGACGAGGTGGGCAAGCAGCTTGATCGGCGATCCGCCGTAGATCTTGTCGAGCACGCGCCCCAGCACCGTCTCCCCCGCAGCCTCGGCGTCGATCACCGGGAAGTAGACGTGCGTCTTGCCGTCGCCGCGCCGGTGAGAGACGTAGCCCTTCATCTCCAGCGTCCGGATCATGGTGGAGATGCTGGTATAAGCGAGCGTGGGATCGACGCGGTCGCGCACCTCGGTCACGGTGGCTTCGCCGAGGTCCCAGAGCACGCTCATGACGTCCAGCTCGCGCTTGGTCAGATGGAGATCCGTCATCTTGCGGATACGGCTACCTCGGCGTTGGACGCACTGTGCGCGTCGTGCGGACTCGATTCCACTACCGGATGCGGCATCGACAGAACGACCACGAGGAGCGCCAATGCCATCGCGGGCACGATTACTCTTTGAATATGGCGAAGCGGTGTCGGTGAAAGCAGCGCGATGAGCCGGCGCTCGAGCATTCCCGTCCCGCCCAGCAGCGCGGGCTGCAGCTTCGGGCCGCGCCCGGCGGCCTCCGCGACCTTCAAGAGCAAACCGCCATATGCGTTCGCGTCACCCAGGGAGCCTACCACCCTGTTGTCGCAATCCATCTCGACCGCCAGCCGCAGGCGGCGCAGCTGCCACCACAGCGCCGCGTTCCACGGCATCAGCACCAGCGGCAGGGACGCCAGCAACAGAAGCTGAGCGTCGTGCGAGCGGCGATGCTCGTCCTCGTGCCGCAAGACGTATTGCCGCTGCGCGCGGGGAAGAGCGAGCACCCACCTCGGGATCAGCACGCGCGATCGCCAGAACCCGACTGTTGCGGGCCCGAGCGACTCGGTGACTAGCACGGGAACGCCGTCAACGGCCGGCACCGCGCCCTGGCTCTCCTGCCGGCGCCGCGCGGCGTACACCAGATACGCGACGCGGAGCGTGCTGGCCAGCCCCCACGCGAGCAGCAGCGCCGACGCGATAAGCCATACCCGGTTCAGCACGGGATCGAGCGCTTGGACCCGGCCCCAGAAGCCAGCATCCAGCGCGACGGCGGACACGGCCGCGCTTCCCTCCCCCGCGCGCGCGGCCTGCTCCAGCACGCCGACCGACATGGTGTGCCGCGCCCGGTAGAACCCTGGCAGGGCGACGGACACCGGGATTATGAAGCACCAGATCCACCGGCGGGCGGCGCCAGTCGGCAGTACCCGCTCGGCGAGAATGCCCACCGGCGTAAGCAGCGTGCCGACCGCGATCACATACAGGATGCAGAGCATGGCATGTCCCCCTGAATGCCTACGGGGCGAATCGCCCGGGGTTTCCGTGGAGGTTGAAACTAAAAACTAAGTTAACCCGTACTTCCCGTCGAGGCTTGAATCGACTCACTTGACCGGAGAGGAACGATGCGCGGAGCAATCCTGTGGGGCTTCGCGCTCTGGGTGGCGGCGGGCCCCTTCTTCCTCGGCCAGGCGGACGAGTTCCCCGACGCGCTCCGCATCTGGCCGCTGCTCTCGATACCAGTTGCGCTGCCGCTGCTGGCAATTCTGTACTGGCGCTGGAAGATCCGCGGGCAACGCTTTCGCGGAGCTTCCGTCCGGCCGACTCCCCTGCCGGAGCGCACATGATTCCAACCGAACTCCGACGAAACAGCGTTCCTCCGTCCACCCTTTTACCGGATCGCCCATGACTACCCTTGCTGTTCCCGCCGTCGGCTCCGACGAATCGCTCATGCGCTATGCCCGCGCCGCCGGCGTCTTGATGCTCCTGTCCATCGTCTTCGGCGCGCTCGGCGAGGCCTACATTCCCGGCCGAATCATCGTCGACGGTGATGCCACAGCCACCGCGGCGAACATCCTCAACCATCCCACACTCTTCCGGCTCGGCTTCGCGAGCTACGTGGTCGAGGGTATCTGCGACATCGCGCTGGCCGTCGTGTTCTACGTGCTCCTCAGGCCGGTGGACCGGAACCTGGCGCTGCTGGCCGCATTCTTCGGCATCGCGTCCATGGTCACGTTCGCGGTAGCGCAGTCGGCATATTTCGCGTCCTCGCTGATCGTACGCGAAACCGCCGGAATGGAATCGTTCACGGCCGAGCAGCGAAATGCGCTCGCGCTGCTCAGTCTGCGGATCTCGGCAACGATTGGCGGGCTCTTCCTTGCGCTGTACGGCATCGCGACGATGATTCGGGGTTTCCTGATCATGCGATCGCGATATTTCCCCGGAGTGTTCGGGGTGCTTTTCATCATCGGTGGCGCCGGCTTCTTTCTGCGGACGGTAACCTTCATTCTCGCGCCGGCGTACAGCAGTTATCTGCTGTTGCTGCCGATGGCGGCGGCCGGAATCCCCTTCATGCTCTGGCTCTTGATCCGCGGAGTGAAACCCGTAGCAATTGCGAGGCGTTGATTTTGGTGCCGCTGAGCGCGCCTGCTCGAGAGCTGGGCCCTACCACACTTGCAGGGAGGAGCGAAGATGCGCTGGCTGTTGATTATCGGCGGGACCCTCGGCGGTCTCGTGGCTCTGGTCATCACCGCCGGATACGCCCTTCCGGTAAAACATGTCGCCTCGGTGTCGATTGAGCTCGATGCACCGCCTGAGCGCGTTTGGGAGACGATCACGGACGTGACGTCGTTCTCGCGATGGCGCAAGGACGTGAAGTCGGTGGAGATCGTGCAGCGCACGCCTGCCGGCCCCGTATGGCGCGAACGATCCAGTGACGGGACGATCACCTACGAGACGGTCGAAAGCGTGCCGCAGCGGCGCCTCATATCGAGGATCAGCGACAGATCGCTGCCGTTCGGGGGCACGTGGACGTTTGATTTGGCCCCGACTTCAAGCGGGACGCAGCTGACCATCCGCGAAGACGGCGAGGTTTACAACCCGGTCTTCCGCTTCGCCTCGCGATTCGTCCTCGGCCACGACGCCACCATCAAAAAGTACATCGCCGACCTCGAAGCAGGCCTATGACATTCACCGGCGATGGCGCGCCGCGCCCGCGCGACGCGATCGACTCCTGATTCGTTGTTATCGAACCTGATCGTTTCTGCTAGTGTGGAGCCGCCGCGCTCTTGCGGGGCTCGGAATCGGGTAACTCGTCGTCGTCGCGGTCCACCCATTCATCCAGCTCATGCCGCAGCTGCGGATGCTGCAGCAGCAGTACCCAACTCATCGCTGCCAGCGCGAGCAGGGTCGGAATGGAGACGTGCCAGAGCGAGAGCGCGCTCCTGATCGGCTCGGTCATCAGCAGAAATGCGCCGAAGAGGTGGAGAAACGCGAAGAGGTACATGACGAGCGCGGCGTACCACAGGAGCGGGCCGCGCTCCGCGACCGACGCCATCCAGGACGCGAACAGCCCGAAGACGAGGAAGAACAGCAGGTGCAGTCCGTTGTACGCGAATACGGCGCCCGGCCACACGCGCACGAGCGCCGGATCCTCGAGGCCGTAGAACAGCCAGCCTCCGAGCAACGAGAACGTGTAGAAGAACGAGCGGCCCTGCAACGCGTCGCCCACGCCGACGCCGAGGAATACGATCAGATAGCCGATCGACCCTATCACCAATCCACGCCAAGCGACTTCCCATCTATCTTCGTCGCGCATGATCCACCGCCGGAAGGACCCACCCCGAGGATACGTTCGCCGGCAGCCGGCGCAGTCGGGGAAATCCCACCGGCCGGTACAGCTTTGCCCTACCCGCCTGGGGAGCAACCTGTCTATTCCAGAGGCAACGTGGAGCGTACCTTGGCGCATGCGCTGGCATCGGATCGCGTTGCTCACATGCCTGTCCGGCACCCTGGCGGTCTCCGTTGGAGCTGAGAACGCGCAGGCGCAGCAGTGGTTTCGCGGCAACACGCACGCGCACACGTCCAACTCCGACGGTGACAGTCCGCCTGACACTGTCGCGCGCTGGTACCGCGACGCCGGTTACGCTTTTCTCTTCGTCACCGATCACGAGCGGATCACCGATCCCGCTCCGCTGAACGCCCGCTTCGGCGCCTCCGGCAGGTTTCTGCTGATCGAGGGCGAGGAAGTGACCCAGCTTGTAGCCGACTCGACGCATCCCGACCGGCGCCGGCAAGCCCACGTTAATGCGCTCGGCCTGACCCGCCTGGTGACCCGGCTCGGCGAGCGAGGCATCGCGCATGGCATCGCGCTGGCGGACGCATACGCCCGGAACATCGCGGAGATCCGCGCGGCGGGCGGGATTCCGCAGATCAATCACCCGAACTTCCGCTGGTCGGTTCGGCTCGACGACCTCACGGCGCTCGCCGACTCGACGCTATTCGAGATCTGGAACGCACACACCGGAGTGAACAACCTCGGCGGGGTGGATGACGCGGGCCGCGTGGCTCCATCCGCCGAAGCGCTGTGGGATTCGCTGCTGACTCGCGGCAAGGTGGTGTTCGCCGTGGCGGACGACGACAGCCACAGCTTCCGCGCGAGCGACGCGGACTCGTACGCGCTCACGCGCCCGGGGCGCGCGTGGATCATGGTGCGCGCCGACACGCTGACGGAGCCAGCTATTCTCGGCGCGATTCGCCGCGGGGATTTCTACGCCTCCACCGGGGTGACGTTGAGCGATCTCGTCGTAACGGACCGCGCGATCACGGTCGCCGTGTTACCGGTGTACGACAGCCGCTACACGATAGAGTTCGTCGGCAGCGGCGGTCGCGTGCTCGCCAAGGTGCACGACCGGCGCTCGTCGTACACGATTCGCGGTGACGAAGGCTACGTTCGCGTGCGCGTCAGCGATTCGAACGGCCGGAAGGCGTGGACGCAGGCAGTATTGGTGCGCTGAGCAGCGGCAGAAATCCCCCGAGCCCATGCAGGTGGTCGCCGTGATCCGGGCCCGTGTTCCCCGCGAATCCGAGGATCGCGAGGCCGCCACGCCGCACCTCGCTGATCTGCTGCATTCCGCCCGGCCCCCACTCCAGCACTGGCGTGCGCACGAGCCCGAGCGCGGCGATGATCCAGTCCGCGGTCTCGGTGGTGCTGGCGAAGGTCGCGGGAAAGACCTCGGAGTGAGTGAAGACGAACCGGACCTCGCCGGCCACTGCGCGGCGCGCGAACCGCAGGAAAGGAAGCAGCTTCAGCGTGTCGAGCGCGCCGCCCTCGAAGAGCACGGTTCGCTCGGGGATGTAGCTCGTGTGAAGTCCGTCGAGCAACAGCACGCCGTCGATCCCGGCAGCGGTTCGCTCGTCACTCAGCAGCGCGCGCACGCCGCCGTAGCCAGCGCTGAAGGCGCTGACGACTACGCGGCTTACGCGCACCCTACCCTGCGTCCGCGCAACGGTCTCGTCGCGCACGCGCTGGATCAGCGTGTTCCACGCGGCAGAGTCCGACAGCGCGCGCTCGTACGCGGAGGAGCTGCCGGGCAGGTTTACGACCGCGAGCACGTACCGGTCGGGCGCGTTGGCGACCGCGTGCATCGGCACGTACGCCGCGCTGAAGACGTGGACGAGCAGTGTCCGCTCGTCCGCGGCGCCCGGGCTGAGGGGCGGTTTGTCCGGAATGAACACCTCGACCGGCCGCGCCAACACAGAGTCGATCCTGAACGCGACTCCGGACGGCTGGCCTTGCGGGACGCGCTCGTGGCGTCTGGTGTTCTCGACCATTGGGGAGGGGTTTTGCGCTCGTGGCGCCGGCGGCCCTGCCGGTGCCACCTGAGGCGGCGAAGCAGCGGCCGGCTGCTGCGCGTGACACCCCGCGACGCTGGCCGCGCAAGCCAGCGCCCACACGACCCGGGACCAGCGGCTACCTGAGCGTCGCTCCAACAACGAGCCCGAGTGTGATTGCGCCGAGCACTGTAAAAAGCCGCTGCCTGAAAGGCCGCGGATCGCGCGCGCGCGGTCGCTGCGATGTCCAGACCACGATGCTGCCGCACCCTCTCACGTCCGGCTCGAACTGCGGCAGCACCATTCCGGTCGTGTAGATTTCGATCCCCGCGACCTCGTCCGGGGTCACCCAGGAGTTGATGTCGTCGACGCTGAGCCCGCGCAGGTATTGGCCGTCGAGGTACAGCGCCGGCGAGCACCTCCCCCAGATTCCTCGCATCGTTATCCGCGTATCGAAGCCTACGCGATCCAGCCGCAGCCCCGGGACCATGTAGAACATATCCGAGATGTTGATGGGGCTCCTGCGGGCGATTTGCTCCTGAGTCAAGTAGCGCCCCAGACCCACGTGGCGACGCTCCGCAAACCCGCTGACGCTGCGGGCGTTCAGGCGTGAAGCCGTGATCCTCACCGTGTCCAGCACGGAGCCCATCGTCGAGAGCGCAGTGAGGATGGGCGGCGCTCCATCCAGCACGTCCACGGCTACATGCTTCGGGTAGTGGCCCACCGCGCGCACTTCCAGCATTCGCGTGCCGGAAGGAATGCCGGCGAGCGTCCACTCGCCCCGCTCGTTCGCGCCCGTCTCCGGTCCGTCGGCGATGCGTACGCGCGCGCCCGACAGCGCCTTGCTCCCCATGTCGGCCACGACCGTGCCCGTCAAGCGGCCGTCGCCAACGCGGATGCGCGGCGGTGGCTCCGCAGAATCGGCGCGCTCGGCGGCGTCCCCGGCGACCACGGTCCGGGCGGCCCCGATGTACAGGTCCCGGCGCAGAGCTCCCCGCGCCGCAACGCCTGCTTCGATCAGGTCGGTGCTGTCAGCCCCGCGGCTGGCGGCGAGAAAGATCGTCGCGGGGCGCGGCACGTCGCACAGCGTGAACAACCCGTTCGCTCCGGTCGTGTCGGCGATCCGCGCCACGCGGCGTGTGAATCCGCCGCGATTCACCGTCAGCTCGAGCCACTCCGCAGACACCACGCTCCCGCCGAGGGGCTCGCGAGTTCGCGCGTCGCGCACTACGCCGATTACTACGCCGCTGGAATCCGAAACCGACGCCCGCCCGCAGATCCCCGCTCCGCTCTGCGCGGTGCCGGTTCGCGCGAGCAGTGCGACGAGCAGGAGAACCCGAATCCACATGCGGTGCCCGCCTGGTGAGGTATTCACTGGCTAACGTTAGGAGCGGGACTGGCTTCCGCCAGGCAAGAGTCAGGTCACTTGGTCCAGATTGCGATCGCGCCGCAGCCGAGATGTATCTGCTGGAACTGCGGCGGTACGATGTCGCCGTACACCTCGATGGCGGCTATCTCGTGCGGGCGAACCCAGCTGTCTATGTCATCCGCCGAAAGATCGCCCTGAATCATCGAGGAAATGTGGACGCCGTTGAGATACAGTGACGGCGAGCAGTCCGTGTCCCCTCGCCGAATTCTGATCGTTCCGGCATCGGTCGCGATGCCCGCGATCCCGCGGAACAAGTCCGACGCGTTCACGGGCGCGCGCCGCGCGATCTCTTCCGCCGTAAGGAAGCGGCCCAGGCCGGTCCGTCGCCGCGCCTCGAAAGCGAGCCGGTGCTCGTCCCGCCAGCGAGAAGCCGTGACCCGCACGGTATCGAGCACCGCGCGGAAAGTGGACAGCGCGATGTGCACCGATGGCGCGCCGGTGAAGACGTTCACGGCGCGTCGCTCGGGATAGTATCCGAGCGCCCGCACTTCCAGCGTTCGCGTGCCGAGCGGGAGGTCCTCGAGGGTCCATTCGCCCCGGGCGTTGCTGGTTGCCTCCGGCCCGTCGGTGAGAATTACCTGTGCGCCCACGATGGGGGCGCCGGTGGTCATGGACGCCACTGTTCCGCTCAGGCGCCCGTCACCCGACTGCACGATGCGATGTGTGAGCGACGCGGTGTCGGCGCGGCCTGAAGTGTCCGCGGACGTCACCGTGCGGGCGGCGCCAACATAGAGATCGCGGCGAACGACGGCTTCCGTCGATACCAGGACTTCGACGAGAGAAGTGCTGTCGGCGTCCCGCCCGGCGACGACCGTAGTCGTGCCAGGGCGCGGCACGTCGCACAGGGAGAACCAGCCGGACTCGCTGGTGATCGCCTCGACGCGCTGGACGCGCTGGGAAAAGCCGCCTCGCGTCATGGAGAACTCCTGCCACGCACCGATCACGCTCACACCCGCGAGCGGCAGGTGGCTTTGCGCGTCGCGCACGACACCGAATATCACCGCTCCGGAATCCCGGACCGATCGTTCACCGCAGATCGCTGCGAGCATGCGCTCGGGCGACGGGATCGCCACGTCGGCGCTGACCGGGCGTCGGCCGGCGACTACGACCTCGCGCACCGGCGGCTCGACGCCAAGCGAGTCGAGCACGGGATGCAGAAACCCGAGCAGGTAGCGGCCGGCCGGCACGTCGCCGAACTCGAAGGAGCCCACGGGGTCGGTGATCGCGGTCCGCACGCCGCCCGCGAGATTGCCGGCGTCCACGAGCTGCACAGTCGCCCCGGCGAGCGGCCGGAGGGCCATGCTGTCGTACGCGACGCCGCTGACCGTCGCTCCGGGCGCGCGCCCGGTCGTGTCCGGCGTCTGCGCTCCGGCGGTTGCAGCGAGCGCCACGACCAGTGGTAGAAGCCGGAACGACATTCGATGGTCGCCTGAGTGGGAGACGGAAATAACGTTAGCGCTCGACCGGCTTCCCGCCAGACTTCCGGGCGCCACCGTAACGGTCAGGCGACGCGCTTGCCGCTTCCTTAAGCGCCCGCGTACCCGTATCCTCCCGCATGCTCATGACGACGAGCCGGGTCTGAACCAGGCGTTCGAACAGCTCTCCGCCGCGCTGGCCGGACGCTATCGCCTCGAGCGCGAGCTCGGCGAGGGCGGCATGGCCACGGTGTACCTGGCGAGTGACGTGCGGCATGAGCGCCAGGTCGCCGTCAAGGTACTCCGCCCCGATCTGTCCGCGTCCATCGGCAGCGAGCGCTTCCTGCAGGAGATTCGGATCGCGGCGCGGCTGAGTCATCCGCACATCCTGCCGCTGCACGACTCGGGCGACGCCAACGGCATGTTGTACTATGTGATGCCGTACGTGAGCGGCGAATCACTTCGCCAGCGCATCGCGCGCGAAGGGGAGCTGCCGGTCGCCGACGCGGCCCGGATTCTGCGCGACGTCACCGACGCACTGGCGTACGCCCACGAGCTCGGCGTCGTACACCGGGACATCAAGCCCGAGAACATTCTGCTGACGGGGCGGCACGCGCTGGTGGCCGACTTCGGCGTCGCCAAAGCCGTGAGCGAGGCGACCGGGCGCAACAAGCTGACGACCGCCGGCGTCGCGCTCGGAACACCGGCGTACATGGCGCCTGAGCAGGCGGTGGCGGATCCGCACGTGGATCACCGCGCGGACATTTACGCGATCGGTGTGGTTGGCTACGAGATGATCGCGGGCAGCCCGCCGTTCACCGGCGGCTCGCCGCAGCAGGTGCTCGCGTCGCAGGTGACGGAGATGCCGCGACCGGTGACGGCGCGCCGCCCGGCCATGCCCGCGGTGCTGGCCACCGCGATCATGCGCTGTCTCGAGAAGAAGCCGGCCGACCGCTGGCAGAGCGCAGGCGACCTGCTCGCGCAGATCGAGGCCGCGCAAACGACGACCGGCGGCAGCACGCCGACGGATACCCGCCCGCTCCCCGCGGCGGTGTGGCGGCGCAGTCGCTGGCCGGCCATCGCGGGCGCTCTGGCGATCGTGCTCGCGCTCGGGGCGATCGGATTCTGGGTGGCGACTTCCTCGGGAACCGACGCAGGCCCGGAGGTGACGCTACGCGACCGCACACAGCTCACTTTCACCGGCCGCATCCAGTCGCCGGCGATCTCGCCAGACGGCAAGCAGCTGGCGTACGTGACGCAGGAGTGTAGCGAAACCGGGTGCGCACATTCGGTGGAGGTGCAGGATGTAGGCGGCACGGCTACGCGGCGCGTGCTGGCCGGGGCGGCGTCGGTGTACTCTCTTGAGTGGAGTCCGGACCGCCGAAACCTCCTCGTGACCGGGACGGTGAACGGCAGCTGGGGCACCCACCTCGTCTCACTCCTGGGCGGCGCGCCGCGGAGGG
>JBPPMH010000168.1:0-38969 GCA_051305945.1 Gemmatimonadaceae bacterium | reverse complement strand
CCCGCATGTTCATCGCGAGGTGCGGCGTGCAAAAGTAGTTGTACGCGCCAGCCGGTACGTTCGCGAACGAGATCGTGTACGTCTCGTTGGCGTTGATCATCATCGGGCTCGAAAGCTCGCTCATCTGGTTCGGCATGTTCGCCACGAGCTGCGACTTCGCCGCCGCCGGAACGCTGGCCGGGTCGAACGCGACGTTGTGCGGCGCGCCGCTGACCATGATCCACCGGATGCCGTCGCCGGCCTTCACGGTGATGTTCGCGGGGGCAAACTTGTACTCGTTGTTCTCGAACACCATCCGCACTTCGTGCGTCGTGCCCGTGATCGGTGCCAGCGTGCCGGCCGTCGCCGGAGTCGTCGCCGGAGTCGTGCCAGCCGCGGCCGCGGCCGTGTCACCCGTGGTCGCCGTGTTGCTGTTGTCCGCGCCGCCGCACGCGAGTGCAAACATGCCAACCGCGCCGATGAGAATTCTGGAAATCTTCATAGCTGAAAAAGGCCTCCGCCCGTGCTCGATGGTCCAACAAGGTATGTGATATTTTTTCGAGGCGACCCGCAGGCCGTCGAGATTGTGAATTTATTCACAAAGGGGCCGCGATGGAAGCGGATGCGAGCAATCCATTCAAGTCCAAGTGCCCCGTCGTCATCGCCAGCGACCCGTCGCCCGCCCGCGGCCACTCCGCCTCGGGGCGGTCCCAGTACAGCTCGACCCCGTTCGAGTCGGGATCGTCCAGATAAATGGCTTCGCTGACACCATGATCGGAGGCCCCCCGCAGTTTGATTCCGGCTTCGACCAGCCGCTGGAGCGCTCGGGCCAGGTCAGACCTCGTCGGATACCGGATCGCCAGGTGATACAGGCCGGTGTTCCGGGGCGAGGGAGGGCTGCCTCCTTCGCTGTGCCAGGTGTTCAAGCCGATGTGGTGGTGGTACCCGCCCGCGGCCACGAACGCCGCCTGCTCGCCGTATCGCTGCGTGAGCTGAAAGCCGAGCACGCCCACGTAGAAAGCGAGCGAGCGCTCGAGATCCGCCACCTTCAGGTGGACGTGCCCGATATCCGTCCCGTCCGGCGCGCGGTAGCTCGATGACCCAGACGCGGCTGCTTTCCCTTCCATGCCCGCCTATCGTCCCTGCTCGTAGACGATGTCCACCGGTATCCCGCGGGTCTCCAGCCGGTCGAGGTCGGCGCGCAGCGTGGGACCGATCATCCCATACCGCTCATTGAACCGGCCCACTCCCTCGTAGTCCCCGTCGCCCTGGAGCGTGAGGATGAGCCGCGAGAGCGTATCGGCTCCCTGCCGCATCTTCACCGGGTCCACGCGGTATTTCCCGTCCGCGCCGCGCGCGAAAGCACCCACTTCCTGAAGGAAGTTGAACGCCGCGACGTTCGCCCGGCCATGCGCCGACGCCGCCCCGAACCTGACCGACCGGAACAGGCTCGCGAGGAAAGTGACGTAGTTGTCGTCCAGTGACGCCGCTCCCAGCTCGCCCTGCGAGTGCAGCTCTCGAATCATGTACAGCCCGAGGATGTCGGCCTTGCCCTCCTCCAGCGCGGAATATCTCTCCTTCAGCGCCGTGCGGACCGGCCCGCTGCCATTGATGGTGTTCTTGATGCCGAGCCCGTGCGCGACTTCGTGGAACATCACGTTCGAGAAGAACGCGTCGAAGGTGACGTTGCCGAGCTGATCGGCGACGATGAGCTCCCGCGCGATCGGCAGCAGAATCTTGTCGAACTTGGCGCGCATCGCGTTCTTGAGCTGGAGCCGGCGCGTGCCCTTCCGGAGCTGTACCTCCTCGTCGTTCGGCAGGTTGATCGCGATGGTCTTCGACCCGTTGTTGGCATCGCCCGCCACGTACACCACGTCGTACGCCCCCAGGTCGGAGTCGGATCCCGGAGTTTCCTGCTTGTACGCGTCGGGCACGGGTATTCCCCGCTGCAGCGCGGGCAGCATGCCCGCGTATTTCGACAGCCGGTCGCTCCACGTCTTGTCCTTCACCAGCACGTATCCCTCGTGCGCGGCCTTGTAGCCGAACAGCGCGTCCTCGTACGTCTCGATCGGGCCGACGATTATGTCCAGCGTATTCGACTTCATGTCCATCCAGGCGAGATCGCTTTCCTGGTAGTCGTCGTCGAGCAGGGCGTCGGCGCGGAGAGTCAGGTATCGGCGCAGCCCCGCGTCTTCGGCCAGCGCCGCGGCCTCGCGCAGCTTCCGGGCGGCGAGCTGGTGCTGCGCGGCGAACGCGTGATGGTACGGGATGGCGATTAGCCGCCCCTGCGCGTCCCGGCGGACGATCGTATACAGGCTCTTGAGCGAATCCGCCCGCGCGCCCCCCGCCGCGACCGCGGCCTCGAACTCCGCCTTGGTCATGTCACGCGGATACAGGTTCGCTCCGTCCGGCTTCGGTCCGACGCCTGCGATGAACGGCGCGTTGTCGTCGAGCCGGTCCCACGGGCCGACGTTGATCTCGGCGAACTGGCGCGCGCGCGGGTCGGTTATCGACCTGAGCAGCGAATCCCGGTTGCCGTACGACTGCATCCAGAAGGCGTCGTGCATGACTCGCGCTGCGTCGATCAGCAGCGGCAGCATGCGCCGCTCGCTGGCGCTCAGCCCGGACGCGTCGGCGGCCAGCGTCACCGGCGTGTACTTCGCCAACCGCTCGGCGATCGACGGCAACCCGGCGGATTCACGCACCAGGGGCTCCGGTGCGACGGTCGGAAGCGGGGAAGGGACACACCCTGCGAGGCCGATGGATACGGCGGCGAGAAAGATGTTGCGTCTCATTTTTCGATACGCCTGAGGTGGGGAACACGTACGACATTCAGACAGCGATACGCTGCAAATCAAGGATAACACCATGGGCTCCCGCCTTTCGGGCCCCGGGCGAGCCTGGCGTTGCCATAACCCATCTGATAGGTTATTCTCAGCACACGGACTACTTGCTGGAGCGCTGGAGGGAACATCATGGCTAGGTCGAGAACGGCCAAATCGCGGATACTCGCGCAGATCAGGGGCGCTCGTGACCAGGACGCGCGGGATCGCAAATCCGGCCGGCGCGCCATTACGGCGACCTATGACGTCCAATCCGGACGCGTGATGGTGGAGCTCACGAATGGTTTCCTGTTTGGCTTTCCGGCAAAGGCCGTCCCAGCACTCGGGAACGCTTCGCCTGACGAGCTCGCCACCGTGAGAATCAGCCCCGGGGGGTCCGGCCTGCATTGGGAAGCTTTGGACGTGGACTTGAGCGTCCCAGGCTTGCTCCTGTCATCGGTCGATCGCTCGGAAAAATTGAGCGAACTCGCCCGCGTCGCGGGTCAGGCTCGCACCCCGGCCAAAGCGGCCGCTGCGCGCGTGAACGGCGTCAAAGGTGGTCGACCGCGAAAAGCAGCGAACCGCTAGCACCAGCTCGTAGCCGGCAGCTATCCGCTGGCCGCTCGCAGCTTGGCTTTTCTATGTGGCAGTTAGAATCCGAGCAGCAACCTCCGGTCCACCTTCGTGCTGTCGCCTACGAACGCGAACCGCATGTTCCTCATGTACTTCTGCGCGGCCGCCCGCACCTCCCGCGGCGTCACGTCCCGCAGCTCGTCCACGAACCGCTCCGCGACCCTGTAGTCCCCGCGAAACAGCTCCGCCCGTGCCAGGAAATCCGCCTGGGCAGCGTTGGTCTCGTTGTCGAGCAGATACTCCGTCACGAATTGCGCGGACAGGCGCTTGAGACCCTCCGCGTCGATCAGCTCCCGCTGCAGCTCGGTTACGTGCTGCCGCATCAGACCCAGCGTGACGTCCGGCGACGTCGTCGTGACGTACAGCCCGCCGAGCACGGCGGCGTTCTCCACGAACGGCGCGTGCACGTCGTACGTCAGGTTCCGGCGCGTGCGGATGTCCGCGAACATCCTGCCGGTCAGCACCGACGTGGCGATGCGCAGGGTCTGTAGCTCGCGCTCGTTCGCCACGGGCCCGGCGTAATACCCGATTACGTAATTCGTCGGCAGCGGGCGCTGCTCGAACACCACCGTGGCCGCGCCCTGCGGCGCCGGGGGAGGCAGAGTCCACCGGTAATCACCCGCCGGAAGCTGCGCGAGCGAGCCGCGGATGAGGGACTCCAGCTTGGCGCGCTCGACGTCTCCCACTACTACGAGCAGCATCCGCGATTTTACGATCTGGCCGCGCTGATAGTCGCGCAGCACGCCGCTCGTGAGCTGGGAGACGGAGGCACGGGTTCCGATTACCGGGACGGCGTACGGGTGTCCCGCGAAGGCGATGCTGTCGGCCAGGTAGCGCGCGAGCGCGTCCGGGTCGTCGCGGCGCTGGCTGATCGCCGACAGGAACCGGCCGCGCACGAGGTCCACCTCGGCGGGCTGCAAAAGCGGATGCATCAGCCGGTCGGCGAATATGGCCCACGTGGAATCGAAAGTCTCGGTCGTCGAGCGGATGCCGACCATGGTCCAGTCCTTCTCCGCGTCGAGCACGATCTCGGTGCCGAGGCGCGACATCTTGCGCCGCAGGACGTCCCTTGGATAGCTCCGCGTTCCGTGCTCCGACGACTCGAGCAGCATCAGCTCGGCGCCCGCGTTCCGCGCGGTCAGCTGCCGCGCGCCGCCGAGGAGATACAGGTTGGCGGCCACGATGTTGTTGTCGGTCTCGCGCAGGATGACGCGGATTCCTTCCACGTCGAACGCGATGGTGTTGTCGTCGTCGAGCACCGGCGCAGGTCTCGCGGCCAGCGTGACCGCGCCCAGCGCCATGATCGCGAGTACGCGCGCGCGGGCGATCATCGGCCACCTCCGATCAGCTCGGCGGTCGTCAGGTTCAGCGAGCGGCGCGCCTCGGGATGAATCAGCAGGCCCGTTATCCGCGGCTTCCCTACTATGTACTTGGCGGCGTATCCGGTGAGATCGGACAGCGTCTGCGCCGCCATGTTGTCCACGTAACCCATGTAGTACTCCAGGCTGGCGACGCTCCACCAGAAGCCGAGTGTGTGCGCGAAGCCGGACGAGCGCTCGCGGTCGAAGGCGGACGAGACAGCGCGTTGCGCCTTGGTCGCGGCGATCTCCTCGGGGTCGAAGTAGTCGGCGCTCGCGAATTTTGCCACCTCCTCATACAGCGCTGCGAGCGCCTGCCGGAGTCGCTGCGGCGAAGTCTGCCCGCTGATCGTGATCGGTCCGATGTTGTCGAGCGTGTAGTAGTTCACCACGACCCCGTCCCACAGGCCGCTGTCCACCAGCCGCTGCTGCAGCCGAGAGTTGGGATCGTTGAGCACGTCGGAGAAGACGTCGGCCGCGTAGGTCGCGTCCGGGTCCTGCCCGACGCTCGGCCCCTGCCACTGCAGAAACACGGTCACCGCGCCGACACCCGCCTCATGAATGACCGCGTCGTTGCCCGCGAGTCGGGGGATCTGCGGGATGGGATCTTTCACGAACGGATCGTCGCCACGCGGCATGTCACCGAGCTCGCGCTCCGCGACCGCGAACGCCGTCGCCGGATCCACGTCGCCGGTGACAATGAGCACCGAGTTGTTGGGCACGTAGTACTTGCGCTGGATCGCGCGCATCTGCGCCGGCGTGGTGTTGGCGATCACCTCCCGGTCGCCGATCGTGTTCTTTCGCACGGCGTTTCCGGGATAGAGCTTCTCGTCCAGAGCCTGCGTCAGCGCGAAGAACGGGTTCGACTCGTTCCGGTCGTATTCCCCGAGCACCACCTGCCGCTCGCGCTCGAGCTCGTCCTGGCGGAAGAGCGGCTCGCGAAACGACGCCGCCAGCAGGCGAACCGCGTCGGCGAGCCGGTCGGACGTGACCGTCATGTAGTAGTTGACGTTCTCCTCGCGGGTTGACCCGTTGAACACGGCGCCCATGTCGGCCGCGCGCTCGACGAACTCGTCCGAGCCGGGATATCGCCGGCTGGCCCGGAAGAACATGTGCTCGTACATGTGCGCGAGCCCGGCCGTCTCCGGCGTCTGCGTGAAGGAGCCGTTTTTGACGTCTATCTCGACGGTCACGAGCGGGACGCCGTGGTTCTCGACTACTATCACCTCGAGCCCGTTCGCGAGCACGCGGCGGTGGATGATCTTCTCGAGGTCGGAGCGCTGCGCGGCCGCCGCCGCGGGCAGCGCCGCGAAGGCTAGGGCGATGCACAGAGTGGCGCGCCACCTCGTCAAACCTTTTCTTAATGCCATGTCCTTACCGGATACCAGGGTTGTGGAAGATTCCCATGCGGAGCTCGTGCGCGCGCTCGACGGCACGCGGCTTCGGCGCGACGAGCCGCTAGCTCCATACACCACGTTCAAAATAGGAGGTCCGGCGGACCTCTATTACGAAGCCGACTCCGCCGACGACCTCGCGTCCGCGGTCATCGCGGCCCGCCACGCGCGCATTCCCTGGTTCGTCCTCGGGCTCGGCGCCAACATCCTGATCGGCGACAAGGGTTTCCGCGGACTCGTCATCCGGAACGTCGCGAAGCACTTCAAGTTCTCCGACGACGGAAAGCTATGGGTGGAGAGTGGCGCCGTAGTCGCGGACATCATTTCCCAGGCCGTGGAGCGGGGCTGGTCGGGGCTCGAGCACTACGTGGGCATCCCGAGCACGATCGGCGGGGCGGTCTGGCAGAACCTGCATTTTCTCTCGCCGGCGCCCGAGCGGGAGCGGACGATGTTCATCGCCGAGGTATTCGAGCGGTGCGAGCTGCTCACCGAGGCCGACGAGCGGAAGGTCGTGGACCGCGACTACATGCAGTTCGGCTACGACACCTGCATCCTGCACTTCACCAAGGACATCGTGACGTGGTGCGAGTTCCAGCTCGCCAAGGGCGATCCCGCCGTGATGCACCGGATCCTCCAGGAGAACCTGAGCTGGCGCGGATCGCGGCACCCGTGGCTGCAATTTCACCCGAGCGCGGGCTCGATTTTCAAGAAGATCGAGGGCGTCGGCGCGGGGCGGCTGGTGGATCAGTGCGGGCTGAAGGGATTCCGCTACGGCGACGCGCAGATATCGCACATCCACGCCAACATCATGGTGAATCTCGGCCACGCGACGGCGAAGGACGTGCGCGAGTTGATTTCAATCGCGCAGAAAGCCGTAGAAGAGAAGTTCGGGCATCACCTCGAGCCGGAAATTGGCTTCATCGGAGAGTTTTGAAGGAGAAGCGCTGCGAGCTGCCAGCGTGGAGCTGCCAGCTTACAGCTGACTGCGGAAACTCGGGACTTCAGCGATCAGATTCGATCCAGCTCTGCCACTCCCGCTCCGCCAGCCCCACCGTCAGGCGATGCTGCCAGCGAACCAGCGGAATCGTCAGCAGCAATGGCTCCAGGCACAGCTTGTCGAGCCAGCTCTCGTCGCCCATGCGCGCGGCGCCAAGCCCCAACTCGGCGTACCGCTTTGAATCGCGGTCGATCAGCGGCGTGACGCCAAATTTCTGCGCAAAGCGCTTGAGCTCGCCGGGCGACGCGGCGCGCTCGTTCAGATCCACGAAGTGAGTCTTGATCCGTCGCTCCGCGAAAAAGCGCAGAGCTTTGCGCGTGTCGGAGCTCTTCTTTACGCCGAAGATCTGTACTTCCATCACCGCCGCGCGCGAATGAGCTCGCGGTATCGCGGCAGCTCGACGTAGAGATTTGCGCCGGGACACTCCGTTTGGGCGTAGTCGCGGTGCGAAGCGAGCCGGTCCGCGGGAATCCCGAAGCGCCGCGCGAGCGCCGGCACGATGAGGTCCATCGTCCGGCGCTGAGCCGTGGTCAGCGTGTCCTTCTGGAAATTCCCCTCGACCACCACTAGCAGATGGCCGGCCGGATCGTACTCGGTGTTGGTATCGCCGGCATACCGCCAGTCACGGCCCTCGCCAACCACGCCGTCGATGCCTACGTAGAAGTGGTACGGCACGTCCGGCCACGCGGGCTTGAGGCGGCCGCTCGCGAGCGAGTCGTCCCGTTGCGAGAAGAGCTGCAGGCCGCGCAGCTTGTCCGCGACGGTCCGGTTGAAGTTCTGATTCGTTCCGGTGTGATGGATCGTGAGCATGGTCAGCGTGTGCGCCTTCATCGGCAGCACGGGCGGCTCGGCGCCCCACTCGGCGCGAGACACGAACTCGACGCTGGCCGGAATCAGCGGTTCCTGCGGCTGCCGCGCTCCGCTGCATGCGCAGAGAGCGAGCACCGCTACGGCCGTGACGACTACTCGTGGTTGCGGCATGTCATCGAGTTCCGAAAGGAATCGGGGGCGGCAGGCTCTCCGCGAACCGCCATGGTTGTGGGCCGTCGCGCGTCAGCGGGAGCGCCGCGAGTCGCGCGCGGACCATCGCGATCGGCATCGGCCCGCCTTGCAGCACCACGTCGTGAAACGCGCGCTCGGTCATCTTTCCTGAATCCACCAGCTCGGCGTGCAGCGCGCGGAGCTGCAGCCCGCCGATCATGTACGCGATCTGATACAACGGCGAATACTGCCCGCTGAACGAGCGCCGGACTTCGCCCTCCGCGTTCGCCCGCTCGAACGCGACCGTATCCACCAGGAACTGAATCGCCTGCTCGGGTGTGAGCTGGCCGAGATGGAATCGCAGGGAGAACATGATCCGCGCGCTCCGATGCATCCGCCAGAAAAGCGCGCCGATGCGATCTTCGGACTTCTGGTGAAAGCCGTGGTCCCAGAGAAACATTTCCCAGTACAGCGCCTGACCCTCACCCCAGAACGGAGTGTTGAACAGCCGCCGATGCGGGTTGTACCGCGCCGACATGAAGCCCTGTAGGTGATGGCCGGGATTCAGCTCGTGAAACACGACCGCGCGGGAAAAGTGAGGATTGTTGCCGCGCAAGCTCATCATCTTCTCTTCCGCGGTCATGTCGGCCGTCGGGTACGAGACGATGATGGACTCGCCGCCGAGGAAGAACGGCGCGACGCGCTGCCGCTCCGGACTCATCATCTCCATCCGCCAGTCCTCCCGCGCCAGCGGCGGGATCGTCACCCAGTCATGCCTGTCGAAGAACGCTTCCGCTTCCCGCGCCAGATCGCGGATCAGATCCGGCTGGCGGCCGGGCTCCACGTAGCTGTTCTTCACCTTCTCGATCGCGCTCTTCCAGTCGTCGCCGAAACCCATCTCACGCGAAGCCTTCTTCATCTCGCTCAAACTGAACGCGTACTCCCGCTCGGCGATGGCGATCAGCTCCTGCGGCGTGTACGGAATCATCTCGTGCTCCAGGTCCTCGCGCAGACCCTGCGCCCCGATCGGATCGCCGACGATCGGGCCATCGTTGGCGTTGGCGGCCTCGGCGGCGCGCGCCGCCGGCGAGCCCGGCGCCGGCTGCGGCTTGAATCCCACGACCCGCTCACGCAGCGTGCGCGCGTAGCGCTTGAGGGATTCGTCCAACCGCGTGTAAGGATCCTTCGCCCACCAGGTGAAGAGCGGATCGTACCCGTCGTAGTACTCGTACCAGTTCTGTACCACCCGGCTGATCTGATCGATGTTCTCCGCGGCACGGTTCGCAACGGTCTTGGATACCGCGGGAGCAGGTACCCGCGCTCTCGTCGGCGCCGTCGCCGATGTGTCACCGCGCGAAGTCGGAGTCTCGAAGCGCGCGCGCAGACTGTCGATCTGCCGCGTGATATCCGCGAGCGTCGCGGCCGCCGCTCTGGCATCCGGAGTGGTGAGGTTCCGCCTGGCGTCCTGCAGCGCGAGCAGCCGGTCGGCGAACGGTAGCAGCGCCGAGGTCTCGATTCGCTGCGTGCCCTGCCGTTCGAGCAGATCTACCTGATGCTCGATGTAGTTGGCGAGGAGGACGTAATCCACCTTGCCTTCCTGGCTCAGGCGCCCGAACTCGACGTGGCGTAGCTCGCTGGCCCAGTTGGCGAAGAACTCGCGCATCCTGCGGCGCTGGTCCGGCGACGCGGTCGCGTCGTATCTGCGCCTGACGGACGCCAGATCGGTGCGGAAGCGATCCACGACCGGCGCAAGCTCGCTCCCCGCATGCGCGACGAGCGCGGCGAGATCCGGAATTGCTGCGCTCGCGGACGGCGTTTGCGCGGTGAGATCGGCGGCGCCAAGAACCAGCGCGCCCAGCAGAACACTGACAGTCCGTCGAGTCATCACTTCTCCATTGCGATTGGCTCCGCCCGCAGCTCGCCGCCGCGCACCGTCGCGCCGACGACGATCGCCGCCGCGATCAGTACGACGTTCTTAATGATGTACTGTCCTTCCATCGTCGGCGCATGCGGAAACGCGGTGAACGTCTCCGACGGGAACAGAACGAGCGGCAACATGGTGCCCGGCATCTGAACGAACAGCAACAGCAGGGTCGCCCGCAGGAACCGTCCCAGCAGCAGGCCTATTCCGATCAGCGACTCCCAGGCGGCGAGCAGCGGCAATCCGATTTCCGGCGTGACGATTCCGAAGCTAATTCGCTCGATGGTCCGCGCGGCAAGATCCGCCGCGGGACTCCAGCCCGGCACGAACTTGATCGCGCCAAACCAGAGAAAGACCACGCCCAGCGCTACGCGCGTGAGCGTTATCCCGTGGCGGGCCATCCACGTGGTCAGACGAATGTCGACAGGCTGGAACGGGGCGGGAAGCATCATCGCCACAGCACGACGTCTTCCAGCGGCTTGCGCGCCAGATCGGGCACCATGGCATCCTCGGCCGGATACCCGACGGGCATCACGAGCATCGCCTTCTCGTTCGCGGGGCGCTCGAGAAGTTCGGCCAGGAACCCCATCGGACTCGGCGTGTGCGTCAAAGTTACGAGACCCATCCGGTGCACCGCCGCTATGAAAAAACCCGCGGCGATGCCGCACGACTCCTGTGAGTAATAGTGAGTGCGGCGCGTGCCGTCCGCGCGCAGTCCATACGATTGACGGAAGAGAACCACCATCCACGGCGCGTCGGTAAGGTGCGCCTTGTGCTCATCGGTCCCGAGCAGCGCGAGCGCCTCCAGCCAGGCGTCCGGCGCTTTGCCATGATAAAATGCGTGCTCCTCGCGCTCGGCGGCTTCGCGTATCCGGGTCTTCAGCTCCACATCGGACACCGCCACGAAGGTCCATGGCTGCTGGTGCGCGCCGCTCGGCGCGGTCGCCGCGGCACGTATCGCCAATTCGATCGCCGCACGCGGAACGGGATCGCGCGAAAAATGGCGCGTCGTGCGCCGCTTGTTCATCTCATCGTAAAAAGCGCAGCCGCGCGCCAGCGTGTCCTCGCGCGGAATGCGGTCGAAGGCGAGCGGAACCATGCGGGGGCCCACCGCGAGGTCAGCCCGGTGTTTCGCGGTCCGGCGGCTGAACAGCCTTCGTGCCCGCGCGCGCCGCTGCAGCCTGTAGAACCTGCTGGATGTCGATCCCGAGCGCGGAACCGAGCCCTTCCATCGTTCTGTACGCGGCGTTGATGCGCTGGTTCGCGGCATTGGCGACGCCGTCGCCCGCGCCACCGTCCATCACGACGAGGCGGTCGATCTCGATTCCCTTCACGGCGTCCACCGCGGTGCCGAGCAGCAACGGGAGCTTCTCCGCCATGAACACCGCGAAGCCTTGCTCGCCGGCGCTGTTGATCTGTGAATAAAGGAGCTTGAGCACTTCGACCTGTGCCTTTCCATTCTCCAGGATCGGCGCCGCGTCGGCACGCGCCTGCAGCTCGGCCGCCTTCCGATTTGCCTCGGCCGGCTCCACGACGTCCGCGAGCAGGCGGCGCTTCTGCAGCTCAACCCGCTGGCTCTCGAGCTTCTGCTGTGCTTCGACTTCCGCGCGCTGCGCCTCGACGTCGGCGACACGCTCTGCCGTCTCCGCCTCCCTGTTCAGCTCCGCCTGCTTGACGCGCAGCGTGTTGCGCGCGACGGCGACGGCTATGTCGGCCTCGGCCTGATATGTCTCCGCGATTCGCATGGCCTCCGCTTGCCGCTGCTTCGTCTCTGCCTGGTTCTGCGCCTCGGCAACTTCGGCCGATCTAATTACCTGCGCGGTTTTTCCGCGCCCGACCGCCGCGAGGTATCCGACCTCGTCCGTGACGTTCTGAATCTTGAGCGTGTCGAGCTGGAGTCCGAGCTTCTGCAAATCCTGATCTGCCTCCTGGAGCAGCTCCGCGGCGAACTTCAGCCGGTCCTCGTTCACCTCTTCCGGCGTCAGTGTCGCGACGACGCCGCGTAGGTTGGCCGACAGTGTCTCTTTGGCGAGCTCCTCGATCTCGTCCACGCTCTTTCCGAGCAGTCTCTCGACGCCGTTGTTGAACGTCGTCTCCGGCTCGGACGCGACCTTGACGTTGGCGACTGCCTGGACCGACAGCGGGATTCCGCCCTTCGAGAATGCGTTCGCCACGTTCAGCTCGATGGGGATCGTGGACAGCGGCATCCAGGCGACCTGCTCCAGGATGGGCACGCGGATCGTGCGGCCGCCGATAACGGCGCGGTAGCCGACGCCGCGGCCGTCCGTCAGCATGCGGTTGCGGCCGGTGATGATGGCCGCCGAGTTCGGCGGGACGATGACCATCAGCGACTTGATCGTCAGCAGGAGCAGACCGATCGCGCCCAGCACCACGCCGGCGGCGATCAGAGTTCCGAGAAACTCACCCATTTCCATCTCCCTCTAATTGTTTTGGCGGCGTGTCTTCCTGGAGCGCGATCGCGTCGATTGGCGTGACCAGCGCTGTACCGTGATCCATCTCCACGACTACCACTGACGTTCCGAAGACATACCCGCCAGTAACGGCGTCGAATGGCCGGGCGAGCAGTTCGTGCACGCGGTCTCCACGGTGGACCAGTACCTTGCCTAGACCGCCTTCGCCCATGGCGACCGAGACTCGCCCTGTCAGCCCGACGAAGGTCTGCTCGGAATCCCGGTCGCCCGAATTGGTCTTGCGAATGTATCCGAAGGTCGCGGACACCAGCGCGGCGACGAGCACGCCGGCGGCCACCGCGATGGGGAGCACGAGCAGCGACGCCGCGCGCGGCCAGCTCCAGGTGAGGACGGCGCCGACGCCGCCGAAGACGAAGAGGAAATAGGTGAGCGTCCGCAGCGACAGGTACTGCATCGGGTTGCCGCTGTCGAATCCCTCTACGTCAGCGTCGCTGTCGCCTCCCAGCAGGGAAAACAACAGCAATCCGCCGCCCAGCAGAACCGCGAACAGGTAGAGGGAGAGCACCGAGCGAAGGTGCCGCGCCGGGCGGGGTTGCGCAACCTAGCTGTTTTCGAGCACTCCTTCGCACGCTGCCAGACACCCGCGCACCGTCGCGACGGTGTGATCTCCCATGTGCCCGATGCGGAAGGTCGTCTCCTTCAGCGCGCCGTACCCCGCGCCCACCGTATAGCCCCCGGCGCGCACTTCGGTGATGAATCGCTGCGGCGTGAAGCCCTCGGGTAGCCTGATGGCCGATACGGTCGGCGATCGCTCGCCCGGCTTCGCGACGATGGCGATTCCGCGATCCTCGAGGCGGCTTGCCCACCCCACTACCTCCTGCTGCATCGCGGCATGTCGCGCCCAGCGGGCTTCCATCCCCTCCGCTACGATCGACCGCAGCTGCACGTCCGTCGCGAACAGGAGCGAGACCGCCGGCGTGTTCGGCGTCTGGTTTTTCGCCGCCAGCTCGTCGAACTCGCCGATGTCGAAGTACACGCCCCTCCCCACTACACGCCGCGCGCCCTCGACGAAATCCATCGACGCGGCCGCGAAGGCGAGCCCCGGCGGGAGCGCCAGCGCCTTCTGCGACCCGGTCAGCACGTAGTCGCACTTCCATTCGTCGAACTCGAGCGGAACGCCCCCCAGGCCGGACACGCTGTCTATCAGGCAGAGCGTGCCGTGCTCGTGCGCGGCGTCGCTGATCGCGCGTACGTCGTTGAGGACCCCGGTAGACGTCTCCGAGTGCACGACCGTCACCGCCGCGTACCGCGCAGAACTCAGCCTTCTTTCTACTTCCGCGACGTCGTGCGCGCTTCCCGCCGGCACCTCGTACCGGTCGCACTCGCGGCCGCACATGTCCGCGATCTTCGCGAATCGCTCGGAGAACCCACCATTCACGAGCGCCAGGATTCTTCCGGCGGGGGCGCACCGGATCGCCGCTTCCATCAATCCAGTCGCGGAGGAAGTGCTCACATATACGGGACGCTGCGTGCGGAAGACAGCCCGCAGCCCCGTCTGGATCCGCGCGAACAGCGCCTCGAACTCCGGCCCGCGGTGCGCGATCATCGGCTGCGCCATGGCGGCCAATACGTCGGGGCGCACGTCGGTGGGCCCCGGCACGAAAAACTTTCCGAACGAATAGGTCACGCTGATCCCTCGGTGCCGAGCACCAGCCGCTCCAGCGCGGCGAAGGAGCCGACGGTGAAATCCGCGATCGCGACGACCGGCTCCCGCCGCGCGAATCCGGTGAACGCCGCGAACACGTCTGCAATGGGGCGGATCTCAGCGTCCGTCATTCCATCGCCCACGGCGAGTACCGGCGGCGCGAGCTGCAGTCCTTCCGCGACCGTTCGTTTCCCGCCCTGAAGCACGAGCGGCTCTGCCGCATCGAACGATGAGAAAGCTCCGCGCGCGTCGAACCCGCACACTACGGCATGGACGCGCTCCGCGGGCACCCCCAGTCGCGCGACGAACGGAGCGACGGCATCGCGAAGGCCGCTCGACACTACCTCGAGCCGCACGCCGGCCCCGCCCAGTCGCTCGATCGCGTCGGCCGCTCCCGGAGCGACGTTCTTCCAGTACGCTTCCGCCAGCTCCGCGAGCTCGGCCGCTGTTGGCTTCACCACTTCGAGCCGCGCGCCGTATACCTCCTCGATGGAGCGCTCGCCGGCCATCACCTCCGCGGTAAGCCGGGCGACCTCCCGCCCGACCTCCGGCCCGCGCCGAGCCGCGAGCCAGTCGATTCCCTCAATGCCTGACAGAGTGGAATCGACGTCGAGAATAACGGAAGAAAATCTGGGCACTAGGCCGTCAGCATCGCGCCAGTGACGTTACTGACTAACGCGCGAAGGTCACAACGGTCGCCGTGCGCACGCCCGGAATTCCGAGTAGCTGCGCCCGGACCTCCTCGCGGACGGCTCCATCCACCGATACCGCGGCTAGCGCGTCGCCACCCTGCGCGAGCCGCGCCTGGTGGTACTCGGCGATGTTGAGGCGCGCCTCGCCGAGCACGGTTCCCACGCGCCCGATCACACCCGGGACGTCTTCGTTGGTGAGGATCAGCAGCGTGCCCCGCGGCTGCACATCCACGTGAAAATCCCCGATCCGTGTGAGCCGGACGGGCGCCGTCGGCGATGCCGTGCCAGCCACACCGATCTCCTGCGTTCCCGCCGAGATCCGGATCTCGATGACGTCGTCCGCCGTTCCGGGCGCGGACTCCAGCGACGACAGCTCGATGCCGCGCTGCGCGGCGAGTGGGCGCGCGTTGATCACGTTCAAGCGGTCGCCCTCGACGATGCCTTCCAGCACGCCGACCGCCGCGGCGGCCAGCAGAGCTTCGCTCGCCCCCACGTGCGCGGAGCCCGCGCGCAGGGAGACGCGCTGCACCGCGCGATTCCCCTGCGTGGCGAGAATCGCGCGGCCCACCGCCGCGGCGCGCTCGCTCAGGCGCAGCGCTGGCTTGAGCTCCTCCCAGCGCACGCCCTCGACGGACGCGTTGTTGATCGAGCGTGACAGCTCGCCGCCCAGCAGCGTCTCGCGCACCGCCGCGCACACGTCGCGCGCCACGTTGCGCTGCGCCTCGATCGTGGACGCGCCGATGTGCGGCGTCAAAAAGAGGTTCGGCGCCGAGCGCAGCGGATCGTCAGCCGGCAACGGCTCCTTGGAGAACACGTCCAGTGCCGCGCCCGCCAGCCTTCCGCCGGTCAGCGCCGCGGCCAGCGCCTCTTCCTCGACGATTCCGCCGCGCGCGAGGTTCACGACGATCGCGCCCGCCTTGAGCTTGCCGAGCTCGCGTTTCCCGATCATTCCACGCGTCTCGTCGGTCAGCGGCGTATGGATGGTGAGGACGTCGCTCTGCGACAGGAGCGCTTCGAGCGAGCCGGCGCGCTCGACACGCAATCCCTGGAACCGCGCTTCGGGCACATAGGGATCGTATGCGGCCACCTCCATTTCGAAGGCAGCCGCGCGACGCGCGACTTCCGAGCCGATGCGGCCGAGCCCGACGATGCCGAGGGTCCTCCCCTTCAGCTCTCCACCAAGCAGTTCGGACCGGCGCCATTCGCCCGCGTGCATGGTCCGGTCGGCCAGCGAGAGGCCGCGCAGCAGACTGAGCAGCGATCCGAACACGAGCTCGGCGACGGCAACGGTGTTGCCGGCCGGCGCGTTGATGATGGCGATCCCGAGCTCGGTCGCGGTGTCCATAGCGATGTTGTCCACGCCGACCCCGGCGCGTCCGATCACGCGAATCTTCTTCGCCGCGCGCAGCAGCTCCGGCGTGACGCGCGTCGCGCTGCGTCCCACCAGGGCGTCGTATTCACCGATGCGCTCGATCAGCTCGGCGGCGGGCAGCGTGGGCACCTCGTCCACCTCGAGCTGCGGGTCGGCGGCGAGCAGCGCGACGCCTTCGGGATCTATGCCGTCGGTGAGGAGGACTTTGAATTTCAAGGGCGCTATTGGCTATTGGACCGTAAAGGTATTTGACGCTCCGATACAACGGCGTCCGTGAATCAGCCATTATATCGCCATGGACTTTTCCCCCGCCTGGCTCCTTCGCAACCGCCACGTGCAGACGCTCTGGGGCAAGCTCGCGCGGAAAATGCCGCCGGCGCCTACGCGGCTGGAGCGGTGGGACACGCCGGACGGGGATTTCATCGAGTTGCACCGCATCGCCGGCGAGCCAGGCTCGCCGCGGCTGGTGATCCTGCACGGGCTCGAGGGCACGATCCGGTCGCACTACGCCCAGGGTCTGTTGCACGAGGCGAATCGCCGCGGCTGGGGCGCCGATCTGTTGATCTTCCGCTCCTGCGGGAGCGAGATGAACCGGGCGCGACGGTTCTACCACTCCGGCGAGACGAGCGACATCGCGTTCGTCATCGACCGGCTCGTGGCCGCGGAGCCCGGCCGCGCGATACTCGCGGCGGGTGTATCCCTCGGCGGAAACGTGCTGTTGAAATACCTCGGCGAGCGCGGAGAGGCCGCACCCCCGCAGCTCAGGGCGGCCGCGACTGTATCCGTTCCGTTCGACCTTGCGCGCTCCTCGATACAGATCCAGCAAGGTTTTGCCAGATTGTATCAGTGGCACTTCATGCGCTCGCTGCGGCGCAAGGCGGTCGCGAAGCTGGAGCAGTTTCCGGACATCGCGCCGGCGGAAACGCTTGCGGGGCTGAGGACGATGTACGACTTCGATGACGTCGTCACGGCACCGTTGCACGGGTTCGCCGACGCCGACGATTATTACCGGAGATCCAGTTCGATTGGCTGGCTACACGGGATCAGGCGACCCACACTATTGCTCAGCGCGACGGACGATCCCTTCCTCCCGGCGGACGTGTTCGACCGCGTGCGCGAGATCGCGGACCGGAACACTTGGTTGACACTCGATTTTCACCCGCGGGGTGGCCACGCCGGGTTCATTGCCCGCGATGGCCGGCGCTTGAAATACTTCGCGGAGCAGCGCGTGTGCGACTTTCTTGCATCACAGCTGCGTCCGCAAATACAGGAGAGAATCGCATGAGACCCGTGATCACAAAGCTCGCTCTGCCGTTGCTTGCTCTCACAGCATGCATGAGAGCATCGACGCCTGCGGCGGACGAGCACTTCCAACACGCGCCTGGCGCGACGGACGCCTCGACGCGGCTGACTACGTCTCCGAGGCATGCCGAATGGGTCACCGTTTCCACCGGCCCGGGCGACAGCGTGCGAGCCTGGGTCGTGTACCCGGAGCGCGCCACCAAGGCGCCGGTCGTGATAGTCGTGCACGAGATCTTCGGGCTCTCGCCGTGGATCCGGAGCGTGGCGGACCAGCTCGCGGCCGACGGATTCGTGGCGGTTGCGCCGGATTTCCTGACGATGAAGAACGTGCCCGGATCGCCGGAGAATCCCGACGGACAGGCGGCGAGGGCGGCCATCCAGACGCTCAACATGGACGACGTGCACCGCCAGATCTCCGCCGTGGCGCAGTACGCGATGCGTCTGCCCGCCGCCGCGCCGCGCTACGGCATCGTTGGCTTCTGCTGGGGCGGAGCGGTCTCCTTCGAGCACGCCGTCCGCGCGCCCAGCCTCGGCGCGTCGGTCGTGTATTACGGGACTTCGCCCCAGCCGGTACGCCTGGCGTCGGTCCGCGCTCCGGTGCTGGGTCTGTACGGAAGCGACGACGCGCGCGTCAACGCCACCGTTTCGGCGGCCGACTCCGCGATGAAGGCGCTGGGCAAGACGTATCGCCCGATCTTCTACGAAGGAGCCGGCCACGGCTTCCTCCGGCAGCAGGACGGCCGTGAAGGAAAGAACCTCGCCGCGGCGCGCTCCGCGTGGCCGGAGACCATTTCCTGGTTCCGCACACATCTCGGCAGATGACGATGACATCGGCGGTCTGGTTCTTTACGGCGGCCTTCATCGCGGGCCTCGTGCTCGCCGTGTTCGCAATGCTGCGCGGAGTGGAGAAGCGCACGGGCGATGAGATCAAGCGCCCGCTCGCGGGACTCAACCTTCCCGTATTCGGGATGGCGCTGATCGCGTTCGGGGCCGTAGGCTATCTACTCTCGCGTTACAGCGGGATGGGATTCCCCGCGCGGCTGCTGATCGCCGCGCTCTCGGGTGGGGCAGCCTACGCCGGGATGACGCTGCTACTCGCCAAGTGGGCGCTGCGCGCGCCACTGGAAGATCCGCATGAGCTGCAGGAGCTCATTCAGGGCCACATAGCGATGGTGGTCAAGGACATCGCTCCCACGGAGCCCGGCAGAATCGAGTACACGCTCAACGGCCATCATCATTCGGTGGAAGCGCAAAGCCTCGATGGCAATCCGATAGCGGCGGGAACCGAAGTCGTCATAGATCAACAGAAAGGCGACGTCGCCTTCGTCGAGCCCTGGGCGTCAGTGGAGCCGCGCCTCTGATCCATGTCGGACGCGGCGTTCTTCATCGCGTTATTCGGCGGAATGTTGGCGCTTTGAATGCGACTGGCACGGGCTGCATCGCATCACGCAGTCCGCGCAGCCCGTCGAGGTCGCTACGGAACGAACAACGCTCCGTGCGGCATGAGCATTCCTTTGACTCCGTTCGGCCAGCTGTCGCGATGAAAGCTCACGCCGGGAGTTTGTGATCCTGAATCTCTGAACCGTTCGTCCCACACGAGCTTCCCTGTCGCACGGTTGAGCCGACCGAGCATCACCCTCGGCGGACCATCTCCCTGGTCGGTGAAGACGATGCGATCGCTGCCCGGATCCGCGGCGGCCCAGTGCGGGAAAAACGTGGTGTCGGTCGCGAGCGACGCGACCTCCTTGGGATTGGCCGGATCGGAAATGTCGAATGTGGCGAAGCGGTGCCCATACGCAATTGGCATGAGCATGAACCTTCCTGCGATGACTGGCACGGAGCAACCGATATTCTGAGGCAGCGGCAGCGCGAGCACGCGCTCGATTCGCGGATCGCTCGCGATATCGGTGAGCCTGAAGAAGCCGCAAAAGTAGCTGTTGACGAGAGCGGACCCGTCGGAGAGTGCTCGCACCTCGAACGGATATTTGTGCGAGGAATCACCGGCGATCTCCGGCATCGGCACCGTCTTCAGCAGCTTCAGGTCCGACAGGCGCCACACCTGGATCACGTGAGCCGTCTCCTCCATGTCCATCGGAGTGCTTGTCGTGATGGCGCGGTCCATAGCCGGAAACGCAGCGAGCGCGTACGTCCGGATCCGGGCGCCGGGGAAAGCGGCATCACGGGAAGATCCGCTGCGTACAAGACGGCCCTGCTGATCGAACTCCGCGAGCATGCCGGGGGTGCCAGGATCGGTCGAGTCGCCGAACTGGACCGTCGCCAGGACATGTCCGCTCGGCAGGCGCTCGAACGAATGCAGCTTGTATCCACCCGGAACCCTGGCCACCTGTCCAGCTACTCGCGGCGTGGTCGGGTTGGAGTAATCAAGTATGAAAGACTTGTCACCGCCGAAATCGTTGGCGAAAAAGGTCCCCCCTTTCGGCAGAGTGAATTCCGTGTGATGCGGCATCCGTCCGGCCGAGTCGACCGTGAGCGTGGCCAGCACGCTGCCGTAAGTACCGCTCGCCGAATCCGCATCCAGGACGGTCAGCACGCTCAGGCCCGTCGTGTCGTGTCCACTTCCGGCCCACACGTAGAGATACCGCGCCGGGGCAACAGGAGCGGAGTCTTTCTCCGCGGACGCACAGGAAGCGAGCAGTAAGCCGAGGCCAAACGCACCCCAACTTCGAAAGAATCGGATTGTCACGGGGACCCCTTGGATGGCGAAAGCCTCACTTCAGACGAGCCGGGAGAGCGCCGAACTTGTTAGGCCGGACCGCCGCCGTCAATGACGGATGGTCGGGGAATCACCCGACCTCGCATCCCAAATGGCTAGATTCCAACTCTTGACCGAACAGGAATTCGATGTCGTCATCGTAGGCGCCGGCCATGCAGGCACGGAGGCGGCGGTCGCGGCGGCGCGTCTCGGCTCGACTGTGGGACTGGTCACGAGTGCGCTCGAGACGATCGGGCAGATGTCGTGCAATCCCGCCATCGGCGGCGTGGCCAAAGGCACGGTCGTGCGCGAAGTGGACGCGCTGGGCGGGATCATGGGACGCGCAACCGATCTGTCCACGCTTCAGTTCCGCATGTTGAACCGCGGCAAAGGTCCGGCCGTCTGGTCCCCGCGCGCGCAGTGCGACCGGGGCCTGTACCGCCGCGCGGCGCGCACGCTGCTCGAGCGGCACGCCGGGCTGCAAACCATACAGGGTACCGTCGCGCGGCTGCTCATGGACGGCGACTCGGTGCGCGGAGTCGAGACGCTCGAGGGTCGCCGGTTCGGCGCGAAAGCAGTCGTGATCACGACCGGCACGTTCCTCCGCGGCCGCATGCACATCGGAACGACCACGCAGATCTCCGGCGGCCGCGCGGGCGACGCGGCGACGACGCACCTCGCCGAGCAGTTGGAAAATGCGGGGCTCGAGGTCGCGCGCTTCAAGACCGGAACTCCGCCGCGCATCGACGGACGCACCGTGGACTTCAGCTCGCTCGCGATCCAGGAAAGCGAGATTGATCAGTTCGACTACTCGTGGTCGCACTTCTGGACGGAGCCGCGCGTGTCGAAAGGGGCCACGCGTCACCCGCCGCAGCTTCCCTGCTGGATCACGCACCTCGGCGCCGCCGGCAAGGAGATCATCACGCGCAACATCGAGCAGTCGGCGATGTACGGCGGCGCGATCGCGTCGCTCGGACCGCGGTACTGCCCGTCCGTCGAGGACAAGATCGTGAAGTTTCCCGCGGCCGAGAGTCATCAGCTCTTCCTCGAGCCCGAGGGGCATGATACGGCGGAGCTGTACGTGAACGGGCTGTCCACTTCGCTGCCCGCGCCGGTGCAGCTCGAGATCCTGCGGTCCATACCCGGACTCGAGCACGCGCGGATGAACCGCGCGGGCTATGCGATCGAGTACGACTACTACCCACCGACGCAGCTGGATCAGACGCTCCAGGTGAAGTCCGTGCCGGGACTTTTCTTCGCGGGACAGATCAACGGCACGACCGGTTACGAGGAAGCGGCCGGCCAGGGGCTCGTCGCGGGCGCGAACGCGGCGCTGCGCGTGCTGGATAGCGAGCCGTTGGTGCTGGGCCGGGAGACATCGTACATCGGCGTGCTGGTGGACGACCTCGTCACGCGGGGCGTGGACGAGCCGTATCGGCTGTTCACTTCGCGCTCGGAGTTTCGCCTGACGGTGCGGCAGGACAACGCGCTGCAGCGCCTCTCACCGATCGCGATCCGGCTCGGCTTGTACATCGACGACGAGCGAGCGATTGCCGAGCGGCGCGTCGGTGAAGTTCGCGATGCGATCTCTGCCGCGGAGAGCACGAGCATCCGTCCGGACCAGGCCGACCCGGTGCTGCTCGGCGCGGGCGGCACGCCGCTCAAGCATTCGATGAAGATCAGCGAAGTGACGAAGCGCAACGGCGTCTCGTTGTCCGGGCTGTTCGCCGCGGTGGGAGCCGCGGCGGAGCTGGCGCCCGAGTCCGTGCTGAGCGCGGAGTTGGAGATCAAGTACGCCGGCTACTTCGAGCGCGAGCGCGCGCACGCGGACCGCATGTCACGCATGGGCGAGATGAAGCTGGAAGCGGATCTGCCCTACGACGAGATGACCATGCTCTCGCTCGAGGCGCGGCAGAAGCTCGCGGGCATTCGGCCGCGCACACTGGCGCAGGCGTCACGCATTCCGGGCGTTAATCCGAGTGATCTGCAGAACTTGGTCATCGAAGTAGAGCGCTGGCGAAGGAGCTTGGTGACTAGTGACTAGTGACTAGTGACTAGTGACTGCTCGGCGACAGGATCCTCCCGCTGCGCCGCTATCGCGACGACCGCTCCCGCGATACACGCTCCGCCCACCAGCGTCGTCCAGCGCAGTCGCTCGCCGAGTAGCACGATCGCGAGCAGGGTCGTGAAAAACGGCTCGGCGGTTGCGATGATGCTCGTGCGGGCGGCACCGAGAATCTTGAGGCCACCGAGCAGCGCCAGGAACGCGATCACCGTCGAAACGATCGCGAGCAGCAGCACATAGATCCACGCGGCGCTCGTGGGCGGGACGGCGAGCGCGCTCAGCACGGTTGCGTCGGGATTCCACGGACGCGACGACACGACGCCCGCGAGAAAGAACGTGAGCAACGCGCCGAGGATGATGTAGAACGAAGCGGCGATCGGTGGAATGGCGCGCTGCAGATGATTGACAATCGGCAGATACGTGGAATACAGCAGCGCCGCGGTGAGCCCGAGGACAATACCGATGGGATTGAGGTGCGTGTTCGCGCCCACGCCCGGTATGCCGATCATGAGGGCGACTCCGGTCATTGCCAGCAGCAGGATTCCGCCGCGCTTGGGCGTCAGTGGATCAGTTCCGCGCGCGGCGCCAGTCAGTGCGAGCCAGGCGGGATAAGTGAAGAACAGAAACGCGACGACGCTGGCCGGAACGAACCGCAGCGCGGACAGACTGATGTAAGTGCAGACCGCCTGTATGAGTCCGCCGATCGCGAACAATCCGATCCCGGCACGCCAGTGGGCGCGCACCGGCGCGTGCGCAATCACGAACAGCGCGATCGCGCCGAAGAGAAAGCGCCAGAAGACGATGCTCAGTATCGCCATGCCTTCGCGCACGGCGAAGATGGTCAGTATGGAAATGGATCCAAAGCTCACAGCAGAGAGCAGAATCAGCAGCGTAGCTCTTGCGGTCGAAGCCGGGATGTGCGGCACGTGCGGCGTATGCATCGCGACAAGCTAAACGGCGGCATGCGGCTCCCTTTGTGCAGGCTTCGGCAGCCGAATAGCAGCTGTGCATGTTTCGCGAAGGCGAGCGTCATACAAGGGTCAACTGCGACCACTATGTTGCCTGGTCGCAGCACGCAGCACGGAGGGCAGTTCCCCTGACCACTCTCGAGAGAGGAGTTTTCGTCATGCAAGCCAGCTTTATCGCTTCGTCAGGCCTTTTTTTAGTCAGTTTGGCGACTATTGTAGCGCCATTACAAGCACAGGATCCGGCCAGTAGAGCGCCAGAACGTCCCTCAATTAGCGTTTCGGCGCAGGGGAGCACGAGGATCACGCCCGATCGAGCTACCATCCAGATCGGAGTGCAGACCCGCGGGGCTACCGCCGCTGCCGCAAGCGCAGAGAATGCGCGCCTTGCACAGCGGGTGATCAATGCCATCAAGGGCCTGGGCATCGGTGCGGAGCAGATCTCGACCGTGAATTACTCCGTCAACCCGGAGTACCGCCACATCGAGAACCGGTCTCCCGAGATAACCGGCTATATGGTCCACAACACAGTCGTGGTGGACGTGCGTCAAATCGAGCAAGTCGGCCGGGTCATCGACGCCGCGCTTGGGGCCGGCGCGAACATGATCAACTCCCTGAATTTCTACGCCTCCAACACCGAGGAAGCTCGGCGTGTGGCTCTCGCGGCAGCTGTGGAGAAGGCGCGACTGGACGCCGAGATCATTGCGCGCGCCGCTGGGGGGACGTTGGGGGGCCTTGCCCAGGCGAGCGTGGGCGCGTACATGATCCCGCGGCTCGCGGGCGTACAAACGGCGCGCGGGGACATGGCCATTGCGGCGGCGCCAACGCCGGTCGAGCCCGGGAGCGAGCTACTTACGGTGCAGGTCTCGACGAGGTGGTATTTTATAGCCGGGAGTTAGAGACCAATGTTTCACGTGGAACGTCCAATGGGGCGTTCCACGTGAAACGGCCGCATAAACAGGCTACAATCGGACCGTCCAACCCCTATATTGGCCCGCTAACTCCTACACGGACGCCGTGGGCAGAATCATCGCAGTTGCCAACCAAAAGGGCGGGGTCGGAAAGACCACGTCGGCAGTAAATCTCGCGGCGAGCCTAGCCGCCGCTGAACATCGTACGCTGCTCATAGACGGAGACCCGCAGGCGAATGCCACGAGCGGGATCGGAGTCGAGCGCGCTGATATCGAAAGCACCCTGTACGAAGTTCTCCTGGGCGCAACATCGATCGCCAACGTCCGGCACCGAAGCGTTGCGCTCAAGCACCTCGACGTCGTCCCCGCGACTCCAGACCTGGCCGGGGCGGAAGTCGAGCTCATCGATCGCCCGCGACGCGAGCAATCGCTCCGCACGGCGGTGGAAGAGGTGCGCGACGAGTACGACTTCATCCTGATTGACTGCCCCCCGGCGCTAGGCCTGCTGACAGTCAACATGCTCGCAGCCGCGGACGGCCTGCTCATCCCGCTACAGTGCGAGTACTACGCGCTCGAGGGGATCTCCCAGCTGCTGAATACCGTGCACCGCGTGCAGCACGGAATCAACGAAGACCTCGCCATCGACGGGGTGCTGCTCACCATGTACGACGCGCGCCTCAACCTCTCGCGGCAGGTGGCGACCGAGGCGCGGGAATACTTCGGCGCCAAGGTCTTCCAGACCGTCATTCCGCGGAACGTCCGCCTCGCCGAAGCGCCCAGCTTCGGGAAGCCGATCATCCTGTACGACATCGCGTCCGCCGGTGCGCAGGCCTATCTGGCCGCCGCCGAAGAGCTAGTCACCCGGACCGCGCAGACTGATAAGCAGGCGGCGAAGGTCGGACGCGAACTGGAGGGTGCGAAGCGTGGCGACTGAGAAACCCGGGCGCAGGCTCGGCAGGGGACTGGACGCGCTCCTAGGATCCGCGTCCCGGGAGCAGTCCGCATCCGATGGATTGCGGAGGATCGCGATCTCCGACATCCAGCCGAACCCGTTGCAGCCACGCAAGGAGTTCGCACCACAGGAGTTGGCTGAGCTCCAGCAGAGTCTCAACGCGCATGGAATGTTGCAGCCGGTAACGGTGCGGACGTCTCAGGCAGGCCGCGGTTACGAGCTGATCGCGGGCGAGCGGAGGTTTCGCGCGGCCACCGCCCTTGGTTGGAAAGAAGTGCCGGCGCTCGTCAAGGACGTGGACGACTCGACGCTCCTCGCGCTCGCACTCATCGAGAACCTGCAGCGTGCCGATCTCAATCCCATCGAGGAAGCTGAGGGATACAAGCGCCTGACGGTGGATTTCGGGATGACCCAGGCGCAAGTCGCGGAGCTCGTCGGCAAGAGCCGTCCGACCGTTGCCAACCTGCTGCGTCTGCTCGAGCTCCCGCAGGCGGTTCGCGAGATGGTTCAATCCGGCAAGCTGACCGCCGGGCACGTGCGGGCGCTCCTCGCGCTCAAGGACGACGCGCAGATCCTCGCCGCCGCGCACAACATCGTCGACAAGCAGCTCAACGTCCGGGACGTCGAGTCCACTGTGCGGACGGCCACGAAGCGTCCCAAGAGACAAAGACTGGAAACGCGGCCTGCCGGCTCGGCGTTCACGAAAAGTGTCGAAGACAAGCTCCGGAAACAGTTGCAGACGGACGTGAAAATCTCGGCCGACGACAATGGCCGAGGAGAACTCACGATTCGCTTCTACTCCCACGAGGACTTCGAGCGAATCCTCGAGGCGGTGGGAGTTCGTACCGAAGAGCTGTTGTAGTCCGGGATTTCCACACGTTTAGTAATGCTAAGCCCCGTAATGAGTTACCCTCTTCTGTTTCGCGTTGCCCCACAGCTTGTCCACAGCGATGTGGGATCGGGAAGCATCGCACAAACATATAGAGCGCATCCGCAGATTTGTGATATGACTGCCAACCTGACATGACCGGCGCGAAGCTCCCCGAGCTTGTTCGCTTCCTCGATGACTTGCTCGAGACTGGCGGCACTCCCGACTACCTGAACGCGGTAAACGGACTGCAGGTTGCCAACAGCGGCGCTGTGACGAAGATCGCCGCAGCGGTGGATTTTTCTTCCCGGACCGTGGCCGACGCCGTGAGCGAGGGCGCGACGCTTCTGCTCGTGCATCACGGCATGTTCTGGAGCGGGCTCGAGCCCCTCAGGGGAATTGCGTACGAGCGGATGAAGCAGCTCATCGCGAGCGACTTGGCAGTGTATTCCTCCCACCTCCCTCTGGACCGGCACACCCGCTTCGGCAACAACGTGCTCCTGGCTCGCGAGCTCGGGCTCGATCCTTCGGCTGGGTTCGCGCGCTTTCAGACGATCGACATCGGCGTTCGCGGCGAAGCCGACGTCGACACCGCGGAGGTCGCGCTGCGCGCCGCGACTTTTTCCGAGACGCACGGCGGCACGCTGCGCACTACTCCGATCACGAGCGGCCATCGAACGCGCCGGTGGGCTATCTGCACGGGCGCGGGCGCGTCGAGCGAAACGTTACGCGAAGCCGCGGAGCATGAAATCGACACGCTGATAGTGGGAGAGGGTGCGCACTGGACGGCGGTGAGCGCGGCCGACAGCGGTCTCGTGATTTTCTATGCCGGTCACTACGCGACCGAGACGCTAGGCGTGCGCGCGCTGGCGGAGCACGTGAGCGAAAGGTTCTCGATCCCCTGGACGTTTCTGCAACAACCTACGGGACTCTGAGCGTAGCGGCAGCTCGCGTCAGCTGGGTGTCGGGCGATCAGCAGAACTTCACGACGCTCGTCCACGTGCCGCGCCACTGCCTCCGCGCGACGCGCTGGATCAGTTGCACGCGCATGCCGTCACTCGCCTCTACTCCAATCACGAGAATGGGCCTGCGCGACTGAGTCGACACCACCGTTGCGAGCAGCTCCGTCACCGGAGTGTTGTCGGTGCGCCCGGTCTCGTCGCTCGAAAAGGCCAGCCCGTGGGCCTGCTCGCCGCTCGTCCGCTCACCGACGACGAACACGCGTTGCTCGCGTGGATCGGCCTCGGAGCTCGATGTACGGACAAGCTCGGCGGCCATGATCGAGACTCCCGCCGCGGAAAACGCGTAGCCGCGGCGGATGACAAACGGTATTCCCCGCAGAGTGGAATCCGTGAGGGCGGGAGTATTCGGGAGGAGGGAGTAGATCGCCCTGCTGAAGCTCGCAGAATCATCGGAGCGCATTCCCAGGAGCGAATCGACTACTACCGGCGTTACCGAATCGCGCTCGACCGCAACTCTCCACCCCGCGGCGCCTGCCCGCTGCTCGAAGCGCGCGCCTGCAAGCTGCACCGAGGGCCATGTGACGCACGCTCCCGCGCCCGCCTCCGCGTCGACGACGCTGAGCAGCGCTTCACCTGCCTTGCCGCGCCGTCCGAGCAGAGCGACCGGAAGCGAGTCACCGACTTTCACGGAGATCGAGCTGTCGGCAAAGCGTCTGTCCCCGAGCTCAGGAACTATCAGCCGGTACGACTCTTCGGGAGAAGTGAGACGCAGCACCAGGGCGCGGCCGAGTCCGGCCGGCCAGCCGGTCAGCTCGGCTACGGGCGGGGATGGGACGGCCGCCGGAGTGATCGGTGCGGCCGGCGGAGGGGGCTCAGGCTTGCGATCCCCGCAGCCCGCCGCGAGCGCGACGGCTACCACCATGAGGATCAGCGAGCGAGTATTTGGCACGACCCGTAATTTGTGCGCGGCCCACGCCGTGTCGAGTGAGAGCAACCTCCCAGCCACATGCATAAGCCGCATTCGCTTCCCGTAGAGACGAGCGCCGGAGACATAATCGCCGTTCGCGCGCCCGCGCGCGAACGCTGGAGCTGGATCCTCTACGACTTCGCGAACACGATTTTCTCGATGAACGTCGTGTCGCTGTTCTTCGTAGTGTGGCTGGTGAAGGATCTCGGCGCCTCCAACACCGTTGCGATGATCGGCTCGGTGATCGCGTCGGTGCTCGTCGCCGTATCGATTCCAGTGTTCGGCGCGATCTCCGACGCGCGGCAGCGGCGCAAGCCGTGGGTGGTGTGGTTTACGCTGGCCGCGGTGGCCGCGACCGCTACCATCGGAATCCTGAGCCAGACCATCGTCCCCTTCTCGGGCGAAAGCGTCATAGGCGGCCTGCCGCCCGGGTCCGCGGCCGCCAGCATCTCCGGATCGACACTGGCGGTGATCATCATCGCGTTCATCGTGGCCAACTACGCGTACCAGGGCGCGCTCCCGTTCTACAACGCCATGATGCCGGAGCTCGCGCCGGCCAGCGAGTGGGGAAGGCTGTCGGGCATGGGCACGGCGATCGGATACGTCGGATCGATCACCGGCGTGCTCATCGGCACTGCGTTCTACACGGGCTCCATTCCGCTGCTTGGCGATGTGCCCGCGGCGTTGATGACCGACATCCGCGCGATCGTGCCCTTCACGGAACACGGCGGGCGTGTTTCGACTTTCGTCCCGACCGCGATCCTCTTTCTGCTCTTCTCGCTGCCGCTCTTCGTCTTCTGCCGCGACCACCGTCCCGCGGTGGAGAAGCGCGCCGTCGAATGGAAGAAAGCGTTCCTGGACGTCATCGCCACGTTCCGCGAGTCGCGCAAATATCCGGGAGCGACTCGCTTTCTCGTCACCTCGTTCCTCTACCAGGACGCAATGGGGACGATCATTGGAGTGATGGCGCTGTACGCCGTGGAAGCGATGGGATTCTCCGAAGGCAGCGAAGCGATCCTGTTTGTGGTGCTCACGGTTCCGGCCGTGCTCGGGAGCTATGCGTGGGGGTATCTCGCGGACCGCATCGGGCCCAGGCGGACGCTCGTCATCGTGATCACCTCGTGGATATTCCTGTTGGCCGCGATGATCTTCGCGCCGACGCAGACTTCGTTCTGGATCGTCGGGGTCGGCATCGGCCTGGTGTACGGCGGGGTGGCCGCGACCGAGCGTCCCCTCATGCTGACCCTGATCCCCGAGCGCGACGCAGGGCGGTTCTTTGGCTTGATGGTGCTGTCCGCGCGCGCCGCCGCGATAGTCGGCCCGATGGTATGGGCGCTAACCGTCGATGGCCTCATGCCTTCCATGGGCAAGGGATTCGCTTATCGCGCGGGCGTGGTCACGGTCGGACTCGGAATGGTGCTTGCGCTGTGGGTGATGCGACGGGTGCCTGACCGCCGGGCGTATTCGGACGAAGCCTATCAGTCCACTGTAGCCGGCTAAGAGAGCGCCTCTACTCCTTCGTCTCCATCCAGTTTTTCCCGACGCCGATATCCACCACCAGCGGCACCGACAGCTCGGCCGCGTGCTCCATTTCGTGCTTCACCAAGGGCTGCGTACTGTCGAGCTCGTCGTCCGGAACCTCGAACACCAGCTCGTCGTGCACCTGCAGCAGCATCCGCGTCCGCAGCCCGCGGTCGCCGAACAGCTTGTGAATGTGAATCATCGCGAGCTTGATGAGGTCCGCGGCCGAGCCCTGAATCGGTGAGTTCGCCGCGGTGCGCTCGCCGAACGCGCGGATGTTGAAGTTGCGGTCGCGCAGCTCGGGGATGTAACGCCGCCGCCCAAACAAAGTTTGCACGTAGCCGTGCTCCCGCGCGAACTCGACCATCGAATCGAGGTAGGCGCGGATCCCCTGGAAGCGCTCGAAGTACTTCGCGATGAATTCCTTGGCCTCGGCGTGCTCGATGTGCAACTGCCGCGACAGCGCCTGCGGACCCTGGCCGTAGATCGTCGCGAAGTTGATCGTCTTCGCCCGCGCGCGCATCTCGGGCGTCACCTCCGCCAGGGGTACGTCGAATATGATCGACGCGGTCTGCCGGTGAATGTCGCCGCCCGCATGGAAGGCATCCACGAACGCGGGATCGTTCGACAGGTGCGCCAGCAGCCGAAGCTCGATCTGTGAGTAATCCGCGGCGACAAGAGTCCAGCCCTTCTCCGGCACGAACCCGCGCCTGATCTCCCGGCCCAGCTCGCGGCGGATCGGAATGTTCTGCAGGTTCGGATCGCTCGAAGAGAGTCTTCCGGTCGCGGCGACGGTCTGATTGAACGACGTGTGCAGTCGCCCCGTCTGCGGATTCACCAGCTCGGGGAGCGTGTCCAGATATGTGTTCTCGAGCTTCGCCAGCTCGCGGTACTCCATCAGCAGCACGGGAAGCGTGTGGCCGGCTTCCGCCAGCTCCTGCAGGACGCTCGCGTCGGTGGACGGCCCGGTCGAAGTCTTCTTCAACACGGGGAGACCCAGCTTCACGAACAGGATCTCGCGCAGCTGCAAGTTCGAGGCGATGTTGAACTCGGTGCCGGCCGTCTCGTAGATCTTCTGCTCCACCGCTTTGCGCTCGCGCTCGAAGCGCACCTTCAGCGACTTGAACCAGTCGTCGTCGATCGCGACGCCGGTCCACTCCATCTCCGCGAGCACGCTTACCAGCGGCAGCTCGACGTCACGCAGCAGCTCCTTCAACGCGAACTTCTCCAGCTGCGGCTCGAACACTCCGCGCAGGCGGAGCGTGATGTCCGCGTCCTCGCAGGAATAGTCGCGCGCCGCTTCCACGGGACACTCGTCGAAGCGAAGTGCGTCTTTTCCCTTGCCGCACAGCTCCTCGTACGAGGTCATCGTGTGCTGCAGGAACTCCAGCGCGAGCACGTCGAGCCCGTGCGAGCGGCGGCCGGGATCCAGCACGTAGCTGGCGAGCATCGTGTCGAACTCGAGACCGCGAAGGTTCACTCCCGCCTTCCGCAGCGCGAGCAGATCGAACTTGGCGTTCTGCGCGCACTTGCCGACCGACGCATCTTCCAGCAGCTCGCGCAGGGGCGTCATCTCCGGCGAATCGAGCAGCGGAAGATTGTTGACGGGCTCCCCCGTTCCTCCGCCGAGCAGCCGCGACGCGATGCTCTCGACCTTCTTCACTGCTCGCTTCTTCGGGCGCGCGCGCGTCGCCTCGTCGCCGCCCTGCACGGCACCGCGATCCTCGGGCGCGTCGGTGGCCGAACGGTCGCCGGAGACGTCCATGAGAAAATCCGTCTGCTCGGCGGCGTGCTGCCGGTGGCGCAGCGGGAAGTAGTACGCCTCGCCGGGCGTGACCGCGAGCGAGATGCCGATGAGCTTCGATCGGAGCGGATCGATCTTCGGCGGATCGCCGGCCGCGATCACCGTCTCCGTGTCGAGCGCGAAGGAGCCCGCCTTGCGCGCCTTCGCCACGACCGCCTTCACCTGCTCGACGGTTTCGACAGTCTCGTACCGCCGCTCGAGGCCCGGTTCCGGGGCGCGTCTCGCCGGCGCCGCCTCTTTCGCCAGCGAATGAAATTCCAGCTCCACGAACAGGTCGCGCAGCTGGTTGCGATCCGGCTCGCGCAGCTTCAGCGCGTCGAGGTCTAGCGGGATCTCGAGGTCTTCGCGGATCGTCACCAGCTCCTTGGACAGGCGAGCGTTGGCCGCGTGCTCCTGCAACGCCTCGCGCGGCCGCTTCTTGGTGATCTCGCCCGCCCGCGCCAGGATGTCCTCGAGTCCGCCGTACGTGTTTACGAGCTCGCGCGCGGTCTTGTCGCCGATCCCGCGCACGCCCGGCACGTTGTCTGACGAGTCGCCGACCAGCGCCAGGTAGTCGGTGACCCGCTCCGGCGGCACGCCGAGTCGCTCGCTGGCGTTCTCGACCCCGACCCACTGCTCCTCGACTGCCGCCGATCCGCCGCGACCCGGGTTGAGTATCCACACGCCCGGCCGCACGAGCTGCTGAAAGTCCTTGTCGCCCGAAACGACCACGACGCTCACACCGCTCTCCGTCCCGCGGCGCGCCAGGGTGCCGATGACGTCGTCCGCCTCGTAGCCGTCGAGCGCGAGGATCGGAATCCGGTACGCGTCGAGCAGCTGGCAGATCCGCATCATCCCGCGGTCGAAGTCAGCCTGGAGGTCTTCGGCCAGCTTCTCGCGCGTCGCCTTGTACGCGGGGTACCGCTCGTGGCGGAACGACAACCCCGAGTCGTGCACCCAGCCGAGGTACTCGGGCTTCTGCGCGGTGACGAGACGCTGCAGGAAGTTGCTGATCCCCCAGACGGCGGAGGTGTTCTCGCCCTTGCTGGTGGTGAGCGGTCGGGCCATTAGCGCGTAAAACGCGCGGTAGATCAGGGCGTAGCCGTCAACGAGGAAAAGCCGGGGCGGCTCCGGAAGCTGCATCGCTCCCAATATAGCCGCCCCGGTGACCGCCTTACTGTCCCGCCAGAAGCCTCGCGCTCAGGGAGCGGAACTGGCTCTCGCTGTCCGGGGTCAACTCCCATCGGCCTGTCTGGGTCTCGTCCGTGAAGACCAACTGCGCCCGGTGGCGGCGGTACACCCATATCTGCACCGAAATACGCGACGCGGTCCCGAGGCGAGGGTCGCGCACCGTCGCCAGCTGCTCCGCGATTTCATCAGGCTCGCCCAGCGAGACGTACACCATCCCGCGGTCGGACAACCATCCCGCGAAGCCCTCCGTGCGGAATCGGTCGTTCGCTATCTGGATCCTGCCGAAGTAGTCGCGCAGCCCTTCGTGGACCGGACTGCCCGGGTCGGGGTCGGTCGCGCGGAGAAAATCGATCCACATCTGCGCGCGCCGCTCGGGTGGCGCGTTCCGGAGGGCGGCCAGTCTGGACGGCGAGGCGAAGAAGCGCAGATACGCCAGCATGGTCTCGAACGGCGCGACCGGCAGCTCGTCGCCGAAGCTCACGAAAACCGGTGTCGAGCTGCTGTCTCTCGTGTCCAACCGGGTGAAGGAGACGTGGCTCACCCCGATCCCCAGCCGCACAACGGGAATTGGCACCACCCCGCTCAGCAGACCGCCGTGGCGTCCCAGATTGGCGGTGTCCGCCCACAGCATCGTTCCGGATTCGTTGCGCACGCTGACGCGAATCGGGACGACGGGGGCATCGCCATAGGCCTCGAGGTACACGATCACAAGTGAATCGCGACCGAAAACGACCGTCGAGCGCGGGCTCGGGAGCACGCTCGGCAACGTATCCAGGCGTTGCCTGGCCTGGACACGATGGACTGCGAGCGGTGACGATACCGACCCCGATCCGAGTCGGGGAACAACTGCGCCCAGCGTGTCGGCCGCGGTGCGGGTGCTGCCCCCGTCGCGCACCATGAACCCGAAGGTGTAAGACCCCGGCGGAACGCGGAGATAGCGCTGGAAGATCACGCTCTCGTCAGTCCGCGTCGTTTCCCGGAAGCTCCCGACACGCACGATCTCCGACGCGTCCACGCGCTGCACTTCGTTGCCGCCCTGCATGAGCCGCAGCTGAACGGAGTACTGCGCGCGGTACAGGTTGGCTTCACGAGCAAAGGTGAGCGACCGGGTCGGAACGGAGAGCGACACGAGTGCGAGGGTCGTGTCGGGGCTCGGGGAGGCGAAGAACGTGACCTTTCCGACGAAAGACACGGGCGAGTGGGCCGAAGCGAGCCCCATGGCCCGGTAGAACCGTGTTGCATCCGTCAGCGCTCCGTCCGTCGGGAGCACCTCGAGCGCGCGCGAGCCGGTCACGCCGGGGTTCGACCGGCCGCAGCCGGAGAAGACAACGGCAAGGGCCGCCACGAGCAGGGGCCGGAAGAGTCCTGGGATGGTCATCATTAGTGAATTCCTCGGGCGAAGCTCACGGGCGTACAGTTGAGTCTAACGTGGGACACGCTAGTTGCTTGCCACGTTTCGGTGGGCGGATTAGCTTCGCGCCGTGGCCCGCCCCTCTTTGGTCGGAACGGCATTAGCCGGTTACAACCTCCAGCAGGAAGTGGGGGAAGGCGGCACGTCCGCCGTTTACCGCGCCCAGCACGCCACTCACGGGCACGTCGCCCTAAAGGTTCTCCGGGACAAATTGCGCCAGGACAAGACCGCGATCGCGCGCTTTCTCCGCGAAGCCAAGTACGGCGCGCGCGTACAGCACCCGAACGTGGTGCGCACGATCGAGATAGGCCAGGCGGATACGGGCGAGCATTTCATGGCCATCGAGTGGGCGCCGGGTGAGATCCTGGACCGGTACGCGCGGCGGGCCGCTCCGCTCAGTCCGGGCGAAGCCTCCAACATCATACGCCAGATCGGCGCGGCCGTTCAGGCGGCGCACGAAGCCGGGGTCGTGCACAGAGACCTCAAGCCGGAGAACGTCATGTACGACGTCGCCGAGCGCAAGGTCAAGCTGCTGGACTTCGGCATAGCGACCGACACCGACATGTCGCAGGACGAGCGACTGACTCGCGCGGGCTTCTTCGTGGGCACCCTGATGTACGTCGCGCCCGAGGCGCTCTCAGGCGAGCTCGTCGGTCCGGCGGCGGATCAGTACAGCTTGGCGACGATCGCGTATCTCCTGCTGACCGGCAGCCTGCCTTACACCGCGCGTGGTCCGCGCGAGATGTTCACACAGCTGCTGACGCAGCCGCCGAAGCAGCTCAACCAGGCGCGCGAAGGCTGCCAGTACCACTTGCTGGTGGAAGAGGTGGTTATGCGCGGTCTCGCGCGGCAGCCACACAGCCGGTATCCGAGCGTGACCGCGTTCGCCGACGCGCTGGCCGAGGCGCTGCTGCTGCCCCCGCCGAAGGAAGGGCTGATGGCGAAGGTGAAGGGAATTTTTAAGTGACTAGTGACTAGTGACTAGTGACTAGTGACTAGTGACTAGTGACTAGTGACTAGTGACTAGTGACTAGTGACTAGTGATTAGTGACTAGTGATTAGTGACTAGTGACTAGTGACTAGTGACCGCTCTCCAACGGGAGCCATAGCGTAAACGTCGCTCCCTTCCCCGGCTCGCTCTCGAGTGTGACATCGCCGCCCATGGCTTCCGCCAGGCGGCGCGAGATGGGCAGGCCGAGTCCCGTGCCGCGGCGCTCGGAGTGCGTGCGCGGCCCCGCGCCGACCTGCTCGAACTCCTCGAAGATCCGCTGCTGGTCCGCGAGCGGGATTCCGGGACCGGAATCCGCCACCACGATGCAGAGCCAGCGGCCGGTAGCGGACTGCCGCAATCTGGGAGAATCGGCCTCCTCGGCGACGGCCGCGCGAATCGCGATGACGCCCGATTCGGTGTACTTGCACGCGTTGCCGATGAGGTTGATCAGGATCTGCCGGAGGTGCGTCGGATCGGCGCGCGCCGTGGGGAGCGCGGCGCCCAGCGTGAGCGATATCGCCAGCTTCTTCTCGCTGGCGAGCGATTCCATCTCCGTAGTCACGTCCAGCAGGAACGGCCGCAGCGCGATGGGCTCGGGCTGCACGTCCAGCTTGCCGGCGGCGATCTTCGCGAGATCCAGCACCTGATCCACGAGAATCCGGAGATGATTGGCGGATGCTTCGATCCGCTCGACGGGAACGGCCTGCCGGGGAGTCAGCTCGCCGTACACTCCTTCCCGCAGGAGATCGATGAAACCCACGATCGCGTTGAGTGGCGTGCGCAACTCGTGCGACACGTTCGCGAGGAACTCGCTCTTCATCCTGTTCGAGCGGATCAGCTCAGACGAGAGTCGCTCCAGCTCGCGCGACCTCTCGGCGTTCCTCGCGGCCTGGCGCCGCTCGCCCCTGATGGCCATCGCCATGAACAGCACGGCGATCGCGCCGAGCACCGGCAGCGCGATGTGCAGGAACCAGTCGAGCGAGTGGGGGAACAGATCCGCTGGCAGGTTCATTGACGGACGGACGGGCCTCCGGTATGCTCACGCCCATGCCCACTGACGAGCGACTCGTCGCGCTGCTCGCCGAGAAATCGGTGATGTTCGGAGAATTTACACTCGCTTCCGGCAGACGCTCGGACTTCTACATCGACGCGCGGCTGTCCACGATGAGCCCGGAAGGATTGCGTCTCATCGGCGAGGCCGGATGCGACACGCTCACGCGCTCCGGGTGGAACGTGGACGCGATCGGCGGGCTGACGATGGGCGCGGACCCGATCTCGTACGCGATCGCCTACGCCAGCGCGGACTCCGCCAGGCCCCTGCGCGCGTTCGCCGTGCGCAAGGAGCCGAAGCTGCACGGCACCGGCAAGCGCGTGGAAGGTCCTTTCAGAAAAGGCGACGTCGTCGCGGTGATAGAAGACGTGATAACCAGCGGCGGCTCGGCGCTCTCGGCGATAGACGCCGTGCAGGCGGAAGGTGGGACCGTCGCGGGAGTGCTGGCGTTGCTCGACCGGGAAGAGGGCGGCGTGGAGAAGATTGCCGCCCGGGGCATGCGTGTTCTCGCGTTGACCCGCGCATCCGACGTTCTGGAGGCCGCCCGCCGGCGCTGAAAGTCAGCCCTACCGAACGGGGCATGGTTTCTGCGGCTCCTGACCCGGCGCGTAAAAGCGACCGCGCCGTTTCAGGAGCCGCACATGGGAATCTTCGACAAGAAGGACAAGCCTGATTTTTCCGACGTGGGAAGCGAATCCGGCAGCGCCGCGAGCCCCGCGAAAACTCCGGCGGCAAAAGCCGACTTCTCGGACGTGAACTCGGGCAGTTCGTCCACTTCGAGCTCAGCCAAGACGTACACCGTCGTAAGCGGCGACAGCCTCAGCAAGATCGCCAAGCGGTTTTACGGCGACGCCGGCCAGTGGAAAACGATTCACGCCGCGAACATCGACAAAGTGCCGAACCCGGACCTGATCCATCCCGGACAGGAGCTCACAATTCCCGACGCGTAAGCGAGGATATCAGCATGCACATCGTGACCAGGCGCCGCGCAACTCTCGTCGCAACGTTGTTCCTTGCGATCGGGATCACCGCGTGCGGCAAGAAGGACGCAGAGCCAGCCGACACCGTTAGCACGACGGCTGAGCCAGCCACGACGGCGCTCCGCGTCACCGACATCCAACTCGGAAACAGTGTGGGATCGGACAAGCGGATCGTCGAGCCGACGACCACCTTCGGAACGCGCGACACGATCTACGCGTCGGTGACCAGTGACGGCGCGGCCAACGACGCGCGCCTCACAGCGACGTGGATGTACGGCGACCAGGGCGTAAGCGAAGCCGACGAGATGCTGATGTCGTCCGGCGGCGTCACCGTCAGTGAGTTCCACATCTCGAAGGAAACTCCCTGGCCCACCGGGTCTTACACGGTGGAGGTGAAGCTGAACGGGCAGTCGGTGGGAACCCGGGAGTTTAGAATTCAATAGCTGGCGCGTCAGCTCGTTGCCTGGTACCGCGGCCTGAAGTTCCGCGGGTCGCGGATCCAGGGCGGGCGAACCGCCACCGGCGAGAAAGTCCGCAGCACGTCGCGATAGGGGAGGATCAGCTCCTCGCGGAAGAAGGTCGTCATCTTTCCGGCGTCGAACGACTTGCGGAAGTGCACGGGCGACATGTTCATCACCGTGCGCACGTGTCGGCCGAAGCTCTGGGGCGAGGAGTACTCCATATGGTTGGCGACGTTGGCTACCGAGAAGCCTGCGTTCTCGAACAGCTTCGCCGCGCGAATGAGCCGCGCGAGTGACAGGTAGCGCTTTGGAGCCGGCAGGCTGGCGCGGAAGAACCTGCTGAGCAGCGTGCTCGGCAGCACGCCGAGCTCGGTTGCGAGCTGCCGCACGACGAGAACCCGCGGCGACGCGGAAAAGAGCAGCTCGAAGAACCGCCAGCAATCGCGCGATGCGCCGGCGAGGTCGAGCGCCAGCTGCGCGAGGACGTCGCGCTCCAGATCGCTCGAGCGCTCAGCCATGAGGATGTCGCGGAGCTCGCTCCAGCCGCGCGGCGCACGCGCATCTACGAGAGTACGCACTCCGAGATGGCCGAGTGAAAGAGTCGCAAGCGGCGTTTGCTCGTTGGTGGAGGTGAGCAGCGCGATCGCGGGCACCTGCGGAAACTCGCGCACGATCGTCGCTATCCGTGTGGTGGGAAGGATCCCGTAGCGCGCGACCGAGAACACGACCGCGCCGGCGCGGCGCTGGCGCACGTCGTTGAGCACGTCGTCGAGGGAGTCCCGATGCATCAGCTGGTAAAGTCCGCGACTGGCGGCGTCGACACGCGCGCGCTCGGCGGGGTTCAGCATCGTGGAGACGGCCAGACCGGCCGGCAACTGACTGGCGAGCTTCTGCATGGCGCTCTCCGGATCGAGGTTGCGCCAACGGTAGAGACGGCGGGTCAAACGCTCGTCAAAGCAGCCTGCGGCAGGAACGCCATACGCGCGCGAAAGTGCGCGGCGGTGTCACTTTTTTCGCCTTTTTGGGTTATATTTCAGAGTGAAGTCGTGCTGTTGACTGGACGGTCGCGTTCTGGTCCCTGATTCAAACCAGATCGAGGAAAGTCCGGGCTCCGGTGGACAAGTCGCCAGGTAACTCCTGGGCGGGCCTCGAGGTCCGACGGACAGTGCCACAGAAAACAACCGCCTTCGGGGAACCGGAGGTAAGGGTGAAAAGGTGGGGTAAGAGCCCACCGCATTCGTGGTGACACGGATGGCTAGGTAAACCCCGACTGGAGCAAGGCCAAATAGGCGGCGAGGGTGTCCACCCCGACAAAGCCGCGGGTAGGCCGCTAGAGGGTGCGGGTGACCGCACTCCGAGAGGAATGACCGTCCAGGCAGCTCGCTGCTGGACAGAACCCGGCTTATAGGTCAACAGCTCGACTTCATTTTTTGATTGATCTCTGTGTTGTGGCGATACGACGAAGGACTCCATTTCGGCGCTACGCGAGCAAACGACGCTCGCTAAGACGCGCCTGCACGGAGTCCTTCGTCGTATCGCCAACTAGCTTCGATGCCAATGCCACGCTTTCACTACATCGCGGGTGCCGG
>JBPPMH010000167.1:0-3214 GCA_051305945.1 Gemmatimonadaceae bacterium | reverse complement strand
GCGCGTTCCTCCGGCGGCAGCTGGTTGTAGTGCCGGGCCACTACTGCAACCAGCTCCTCCCATCCGAGCATGTCGGCGTAGTCCTGCGGCAGCGGGAGGACGACACCACGGTTCGTTGTCACGGCGCTCGTAAGACCGAGCTTCGCTGAGTAGCGCGCCATCGGCTCGGGCGGGACAACCGGCAATCCAAAGGGGAGCGCGACGATCCCTGCGGCCAGCATGACGAGTGCGAAACCAGGCACGAGCACGCGCCTGGTCCGTGATGAAGCGGCTTCAAGTGCTACACCCCCGGCCGCCAGAAGCGCAGGGTAGATCGGCGCGACGTAGTACGGCTTGCCGCGCATGACCAGCAGCAGGACGAAAATCGTCACGCACGTCCAGCCGACGATGCGATAGGGCCGCATCGCTTCCGCGCGGAACAGGTAGACGAGCCCCGCGATCGCCAGCAGTAGTGCGGGGCCCATCAGGAAAAGCTGGCCCCCGAGGAATTCGGCTGCGTTCACGCGGGCCAGCTGCGATTCCTGCAGCTCGCTCATGTAGCCGGCCACGGGGAACCCGAGTCGTATCTGTCCGACGATGCTCGCGCTTCCGATGATCAGCGCCAGAACAACTGCCGCATACGGCCAGGGGGACGCAAACCAGCGACGCTGCGAAGTGAGCAGGAGTCCCGCGAGTACACCGAGCGCGAAGAAGCCGATGCTGAACTTCGTGAGCAGTCCCAACCCGCCGGCGACTCCCAGGAGCAGCCACCAGCGATGCTCGCCGGCGCGCGCGATCTTCACGACCGCCAGGAAGCCGAGCGTCCACCAGAGCTGATCGAACACCACGGGCTGAAAGAGTGCGGCCGGCCGCAGGAAGACCGGGGCGAGAAGCGCGCTGAACGCGGCGATCCCCTGCGCGAGGCGGCGCCCGCCGAGCTCGCGAGCAATCAGGGCCGTCAGCACGACGAGCGCGGTACCCGCGAGCGCGGGGAAGAGCCGGATGCTGAACAGGGTGTCACCGAAGATCGCTCGCGCGGTGTTGGCGAGGATGGCTATGAACGGCGGAAAGTCCATGCTCCAGAACCGCAGGTACTGGCCCATCGCCAGGTACAGGAACTCGTCGCGGTGAAAGCCGTACGGCGTGATCGCGATGGTGACGAGGTGCGCGATCAGCTTGATGCCCGCGATGGCCGCTATCAGTGCGACCGCGAGCGGAGGCCGCGCGGTGTCAGCCGCCTGCACAGTTGCGTCGCTGGTCACGTGAGCTCGCTCACCCACGGGGATATGCGTACCAGAGCACGGCCAGGTAGTGGCACACAGTTCCGGTTAGCACGCACAGATGCCAGAGAAAATGGCTGTAACGGAGCCGCTGGTTGGTGTAAAACGCGACACCTCCGGTGTAGGCAATCCCGCCGCCGAGCATCAGCATGTTGCCGGCGAGCGGTACGTTGAGCCAGAGAGGGCGTATCGCCACTATGGCCAGCCAGCCCATTCCGATGTACAGAGCGGTTGAGGCGACGGGATGATACAGGACGTCAACAGCCTTGAGTGCCACGCCGAGCAGGGCCAGGCTCCACACGATTCCCAGGAGCGACCATCCCCAGCCGCCGCGGAGCACACCCAGGGTGAACGGCGTGTAGCTGCCGGCGATGAGAAGAAAGATCGCACCATGATCGATCGTGCGGCAAACCTTCTTCACCGGGGTGTCCGGCATCGCGTGATAGATCGCGGACGCCGCGTACAGCATGATCGTGGTGGCCGCGAAGATACCGGCGCCGACCACGTTCGCCGTCGTGCCGTGGCGGGCGGCGGACATCACGAGAATCGGCGCCCCAACGAGTGCAGCGAGCAGCCCAACGCCATGACTCGCGCTGTTGGCGATCTCTTCGGCGGGTGACTGCGGGCGCTCGTACCTCACGGGGTGCGGGCGGAGGGGCTGGTCCGTCATTACAAGCCCGTTGTTGCTACTTCTCCGGTGGCGGTGTGGTTCGCACGCGCGCGTGCAGATCTATCATCTCCGCGTGCTCCAGGGCGGACGAATCCGCAGACAATGGGTCGATCTTCCGAATGCGTGCCATCGTGCTGTCTGCGAGGCGCGAATCATTTGTGGCCTGAGCGACCATCAGCACTCCCATGAGCGGGGTCACGTCGTTGGGGATCAGCGCCGCCGACCGGCGATACTGCTCGAGCGCCAGATCGTAGGCCCTCGCTCTGAAGAGAACGTTCCCGCTGTCGAGCGCGACCTTCGCCTCGCCCGTAATCGTAGGACCGGGGGCGCTCTGCCCATTCGGCGGACCGAGGGGCACCATGGGTGGGTCATCCTCGCGCGCGCAGCCCAGCACGAGCGTGGCGGTGAGAACGGCAAGCGTGAGGCGCGAAAGTGCTGTATCGCTCATGTTGATCCGCTCCTGTAGTTACGAAGTTACGGCGGCGTCGGGACGGCGCGGCCGTGACAGGCGATACACAGCGACGCGTTCTTCGACTGCACCCGAGCCGCGTTGAAACCGGGGCCGTGCGGATTGAAGCGGAACCCGCTCCCGACGGCTGAATGGCAGGCGGTACAGTCGCGTTCCGCGTGACAGGATGCGCAGGACTCCAGGCTTTGCCGGGCGGCCTGCCCGTGACCGAGGCTGAACCCACGGAATGCGTCGTGATACCCCGCGATGCCGATGCGCCGCGCGGCGACGACACCCGCGTCCTGGTGGCAGCGCTGACAGAACTGTGCTGGGTTATGGCAGTCGCTGCAGCTGGCCTCGCGCGCGTACGCCGAGCTGGGGTGGCGCGTGAGAAACCCAGCCGGATGGTAGCGCGACTGCGGGCCGACATCAGGGCGATGACAGTCGAGACACATCGAGCGGACGTGGCAGGTCTCGCACGTGCGCGGACGCGCGCTCGCTTCCTTACCGTGCCGCTCCCTGAAGTCGAAGGTGTGGCTCGGCGGTGGAGTGCGCGTCAGCTGCGCCCCGGCGGCGCGATCGGGGCCCGCCCTGGCGAGCGTCGCGACGGCGCGTGGCGGCGCGTTGACATGACAGGTCATGCAGGATTCGCGCGTGTGGCAGGTGGCGCACGTCTCCGTCCCGCGCTGCGCCTCGCGGCCGTGAGTGCGCCCGAAGTCGGGACGTGAATGGCTCGCGGGAACCGGCTGCGTGAGCGCGAACACAGGTGACCGGCTGTCGAGCCCGAGCGCGCTGATCACGGGAGATTCGGCCGCGTTGACGTGGCAGGAGATGCAC
>JBPPMH010000166.1:0-11033 GCA_051305945.1 Gemmatimonadaceae bacterium | reverse complement strand
ACCGGCCCGGCCAATAGAGCCGGTTGAAAGAGAGGCTCGCCCCGGGTAGTTTGCGAGGCTGTCTTATGTCGGGCCAGGTAGCTCAGTTGGTAGAGCAGCGGACTGAAAATCCGCGTGTCGGCGGTTCGATTCCGTCCCTGGCCACCTTCACGAAATCATCCAACAACGGCCCCCTAGCGGGGCCGTTGTCGTTCACGGCCGGGCTGGGTCGCTGAAGAGGGTGACGTTCGGTCGCGGGAATTCCGTCTTCCAGCCGCGCTGCTCGCCGATCCACCGCATGGTCGCTTCATTATAGAAGCACACGTGCGTGGGGTCACGGCGATACCACCAGTCGGCGAATGCGTCCTCGCCCGGATGGAACATCGTCATCACGCCGAGGATACCGTCGGGCGCCAGCATGCGCCGTAGCGTCGCGAACATACGGGCCGGGTCGTGCGCGTGCTCGACGACTTCCGAGCAGGTGATGAAATCGTACCGTTTGTCGAGCAGGGTCTCATCCGGCGCGAAGAACGGATCATACGCGGCGCACGGAAAGCCGACTGCAGTCAGGATCTCCGACAGCACAGGCGTGGGGCCGCAGCCGAAGTCGAGCCCGCGCGCGCCGGGTCGCAGGCGCTCCACCAGTGGATCCGCGAGGCGCTGGAGAAACAGCACATAGTTCGGGTCGTCGCGATCGTTGTTGTGGAGCTCGTAACGGGCGCGCTCATCGGCGGCGGAGAAACGCCGTGACGGTGTGAGGTAAATGAGATCGCACACCGGGCAGGCAAAGTAACCCATACCGTCTCCGCTTTCGACGGACTTCGGCCCGGTCGCGAGGCAGAGAGGACACTTCGCCACGACGGGAATCGATATCGACGTGCGTGCGGGCCGCATGGTGTGAAACGTACCTATGCTGACTGGTGCAGGCGCCATGATGAGGAAACACCCTTGTCACGGGGTCGTACGGGTAGGCAACGGTCAGCGAACCGTTTTTGGCCGATGAATGTCTAATCGGTCAGCCCGGATCACTCTGTCCAGCAGCCACCACCATGCATTTCCATCGACTTGCCGATGTCAGCTCGCGTCTTCGCGGAGCAATGCCCGCCGCTGTCGTCGCGGCGCTCACGCTTTGTCTGACACCTTTGCCCGCGGCGGCTCAGGATCCTCAAGCGGACATCATCCGCGGGAGAGTGACCGACGACTCGATCCGAGCGGTGGTAGGGGCCTCCATAACGGTCACCCGCGGACCGGATCGCGCCACTCAGGAGACGAAGACGGACAGTGCGGGCGATTATCGCGTCCGGTTCGACACCGGCACGGGGGACTACCTCGTCGCAGTCAGCGCGGATGGACTCCGTTCCGCGCGCCGTAGAATTCAGCGTCAGGGAACGGAGCGAGAGCTGGTCGCAGATTTCACGCTCTCGTCCAACCTCGCCGAGCTGGAAGCGGTGCGCATCAACGCGACGCGGCCCGTCCGCGCGAACAACAACGTCAGCCCCACGCAGCTCGAGGCGGGATCTTCGGAGCGCTGGGCAGACGGCGTCGCCGGGCAGGTCGCGCCGACGGTCGCCGGCGATCTCAACGCGCTCGCCGGCACGATGTCGAACGTCACGCAGACTCCGGGCGGGATCTCCATACTCGGCGCGGGCGCGGAGTCCAATCTCAACACGCTGAACGGGATGGGAATGGCCGCGGCATCGGTGCCGCGCGCGGCGCGCACCGAGACACGGGTCACCGGCGCGACGTTCGATCCGACCCGCGGCGGCTTCGCCGGCGCGAACATAGACGTGCGGCTGGGACCGGGAAGCAGGACCTACCAACGCCGCAACGGCTTCGTCACCCTCGACCCGCAGGCGCTCCAGTTCGCGGATGCGACGGCGCTGGCGCTGGGAGCGAAGAGCGGCGGCTTCAAGGCGAGCTTCGGCGCCGACGGCGAATTGATCCGCCGCGCGCTCACGTACAACGTAGCTGTGGAAGTCGCGCAGAGCTCCAGCGACCCCGCGACGCTGCTGGACGCCGATGTCGAAGCGCTGACGCGCGCGGGAGTGTCGCCGGATTCCGTCGCGCGCCTGATCGCGCTGGCGAATCCCGCCGGGCTCTCGCTCAGCGGAAGCGGCATTCCCGGCAACCGGAAGCGCGACGCACTCACCTGGCTCGGCCGCCTCGACGATACGCGCGACACGCTGAAAGTCCGCGCGCTCACCACGTACATCGGATCGGTCCGGGAAGGCGCGCTCGGCTTCGGCCCGCTCAGCGCGCCATCCGCGGCGGGCGAGAGACGCGAGCGCACGATCGGGGGACAGATCACACTGGGTGAATACGTCGGCACGGGGCGGCGCATTCTAACCGAGACGCGCATCGCGGCGGGCAAAGTCTCTACCGAGACTACGCCCTATCGCGCGCTCCCGGGAGCGAACGTCCTGGTGCGCTCGCCCGGCGCGGACGGCAGCAACGACGTCGCGGCGTTGAGCGTCGGCGGGGGGCCGTTCTTCTCCACCGACGACAGCCGGTGGACGATCGAAGGCGCGAACGAGACGATCTGGAATGCGGGTGGACGCCGCCACCGGTTCAAGGCGCTGCTCTGGGGACGCGCCGACGGACTTGAGCAGGCCGGAGCTCCGAACCGAATGGGCACCTTCACCTTCAACTCGCTCGAGGACTTTGCGGCCGGAAATCCCAGCAGCTTCTCGCGCACGCTGGCGCAGCCGACACGCGCCGGCAAAGTGTGGAACGGCGCGGCAGCGCTGGCGCACTCGTACACCAAGTCGCAGTTCTTCAGCGTGCTGTACGGCGCGCGCGTCGAGGCCGACGGCTTCTTCGACTCGCCGGCGAAGAACCCCCCGCTCGAGCAAGCGCTCGGCGTCGAGACCGGCGCCGCCCCCGGACGCGTCCACATAAGTCCCCGCCTCGGCTTCACCTTCAGGTACAACCGCGACAAGGACAACGGGTCGGGAATCAATCAGTCGCAGATCGGCAGGTTCTACCGGTACAACACGGGGGTCATCCGCGGCGGCATCGGAGAGTTCCGCGACCTGCTCCGGCCCGACATTCTCGCGGAGGCGTCGGCCGCGACGGGGCTGCCGGGCGGAACGTCGAACCTGTCGTGCGTGGGATCGGCGACCCCGTCTGCCGATTGGGCGATGTTCGAATCGAACCCGGCCGCGATTCCCACTCAGTGCCTCGACGGCAGCGGCCCGCTGGGTGAGCGCGCGCCGCGCGTGACGTTGATAGATCCGTCGTACGACGTGCCGCGGAGCTGGCGCGCGTCGCTCGACTGGTCCACCAACATCTTTCAGAAGTGGCTGGTCAAGGTCGGCGGCCTGGCGTCGTACGATCTGTCGCAGCCGGGTCTGGTGGACGCGAATTTCTCCGGCGTGCAGCGCTTCGCGCTGGCCAGCGAAGCTGATCGCCCCGTGTACGTGACTCAGTCGGCGATAGACGCGACGAGCGGATCGGTCTCGGCGGCCGAGTCGCGGAAGGCCGATCAGTTCGGCTCCGTGACTACGCGCGTGAGCGACCTGCGCGGATACGGCGGACAGCTGACGTTCGGGCTGTCGCCCGACGTGTTCAAGATGCGGAGCAGATTCAACTTCCACGTGTCCGCCAACTACACGCTGCAGTGGATGCGGCGGCAGTACCGCGGATTCGACGGCGCGAGCTTCGGCGATCCGCGCGAGCGCGAGTGGGCGCCCAACTCGAGCGACGCGCGCAACGTGCTCGTGCTCACCGGCGGCTTCTCGAATCCGAAAGTTGGGACGATCACCCTGTTCGGCAGAGCGCAGTCGGGTCTGCCGTTCACGCCGGTCGTGCAGGGCGACGTGAACGGGGACGGCCGCGGCGGCGACCGTGCTTTCATCCCGGATCCGGCGAGGGAGCCAGACGCGGCGCTCGCGAGCCAGATCGCGGCGCTCGCCGCCAACGGTCCCGACGGCGCGCGCGACTGTCTCCGCGAGAACGCGGGCTCGGTTCCCGGGCGAAACTCGTGCAGAGGCCCGGGCACGCAGTCGCTGAGCATTCAGTGGGTGCCGCCGATTCCGCGGAAATGGCGGCGGCGCGTGACCCCGAACGTGTATCTGCAGAACGTGCTCGCGCGGTCGTCCTACGCGGATCCGGTATTGCTGCTGCCGCGCGGCTTCGATCCGGCGACGAACCGCTTCCGGTACGACGTGAATCCGCGCTTTGGCAGCAACCGCGCGGGCCGCTCGATCGGGCGCGACCCGTTCCGCGTGGTGATCGATTTTTCTGTGAACCTCTCGGTGGACTTCGACGTGCAGGAGCTTCGCCGCGCGGTGGAGCCCGTGCGAATGGACGGCCGCTGGCAGCGCAGGACCGCCGACTCGATCGCCGCGTTCTACCTGTCGAACACTTCCAGCGTCCACAAGCTGCTGCTGGCCGAGAGCGATTCTCTGTTCCTGAGCGCGACTCAGATCGCGATGCTGCGGAGCGCCGATTCCGTGTACTCGGAGAGAGTGCGTGCCGTGTACGGTCCCATCGGCGAGTTGCTGGCCGCGGGGCAGGGCAGCGCCGGCAAGACCGAGCTCGATAGCGTCCTCGTCGCGCAGAAGGCGTACTGGAAGATCTTCTGGGAGCAGCCGGAGATCGCGGCCGAAGCCGTATCGCCGGCGCAGCGCGAGCTCATCCCGATGTTTCAGCGGATGCTGGAGACTCCGATGAAGGACAGGGAGAACAGCAGATGGCAGTTCGGCCATCCGGTTCGGATCACGGACGCGCCCGGCGCTCCACCTTCGTCTGGCGGTGTCAACATCCGCTTACAGTAGGTCAACGGCGGCGCGTGATGTCATTGAGGGAACGCCACCATGCTCTCGTGGCCTTCCCGGTCCACGGCCGCGACCCCAAAGAAATAGTTGTCGATGATCACGTTCTCGAGCTTGTGCTCGGTGACGTTGCCGACGAAGCGTGATCGCGTCCAGTTCACTTCGCTCGGCTTTCTCCAGTAGATCCTGTAGCCGAGCAGGTCCGGCGCGTCCACCGCTTTCCAGCGGAGCGTGGGGGAGGGCTGCACCGCGCCGCGGATCGAGACGGAGTCAGGCGCGGGCGGGGCCCAGGCCAGTGAGATGAGCGTGGCCGCGTCGAGCGCCGTCATCGCGGCGGCATACTCGAAGTTTACGCCTTCGATCACGTCCCCGTACGCGATTCCGTTCTCGGTGCGCAGGTTCTGGTGCTGGCGCGTGTAATCTTCGTGCGTCTCCATGAGCCGCACCGCCGCGTAGCCTTCATTATAGAAGGGCGTGTGGTGTCCCCCGCGGCCGTACCGGTCGAGGCGGTAGATGATTTCGACGTCGAGGTTGGGGAAGTACGTGTCGGCGACCTTGTCTATGTAGCGCGCGAGCTGGCGTGAAGGAGTATCGAGCTCGCCGCCCGTGGTCAGGATCCGGCGCAGCTCAGCGGCGGTCGTGGTCGGTGGAAGGCCGGGCGCGAAGACGCGCGCCTTGCTGTTCTCGATGACGCCGTCTATGCCGCTGATGTTTCCGACCATGTCGTTGTTGATCACCGCGTCGAGGTTCCACCCTTCCGCCTTCGCCGCGCGCGCGACGATGCCGCCCCCGAACAGTCCCTGCTCCTCGCCGGACAGGGCGGCGTACGCGATGGATGCGTCCGGCTGGTGGCGGGTGAGCAGCCGGGCCGCCTCGAGGATCGCGGCGATGCCGCTGGCGTTGTCGTTGGCGCCCGGGGACTCGGAGGTCGCGTCCATCACGTCGGTGACGCGCGAATCGATGTCGCCGCTCAGCAGCACGTACCGGTTCGGGTCCGAGCGCCCGCGCTGGATGGCGACGACGTTGACGACGTTCACGTCCTGCCGGATCCGCGTAGTGGAATCACCCTTCACGACGTCGGATATGTAGCGCACCTCGAGACAGCCGCCGCACGCCTGCGAGATCCGGCGGAACTCGTCGAAGATCCACCGGCGCGCCGCGCCGATGCCGCGTGTCGGGGACAGCGTGTCGGACAGGGTGTGCCTGGTGCCGAAGGTGACGAGCGTGCGGATGTCCCGCTCGATCCGCTCCGGCGACGACGCGGCGACAATGGCGTGGATGCGCGGGTCCTCGAAGGACGGCGGGTTCACCGTGGCCGTCTGCGCGCCGGCGAGCGCGGGCAACGTCAGCAATGCGGCTACCAGAGGAACGACAGTCGCGCGTGACACCATTGACCTCCAAAAAACGGTGGACTTTCTCGACGTCGCCTCAAATCTGGCGAAAGGTCGGCCAGAAAGTCCGGCCCGCTGGAGATCAAATCCGCGAAAGGCCGGCGTTCTCTCCTAGTGGCTCAGCGTGGGCTGGCCCACAGCTGAAACTGAAGTCGAGCGGTTAGGCGCTCCCTCCTGCCGCGCCGCTGCGCAGGAACCGGTTGTACAGCGCGGCCAGGGCGGCGAGTGCCAAGCCGGTGCCGACGACCCAGACGACGAGCCAAAGGAGGAAGCCGCCCCAGGCCATCGAGTACCCCATTCCAGCCGCGCCGCCCATCCCGCTCATCCCGCTCACTCCGCGGTGCATTGCCACGCCGCCGAAGGTGCTCCCCGCGGGCGTGACGGCTACGACGAGCGCGCAGAGGAGAATGACCAGGCCGGCGACCGTGCTGCCGGCCAACCCGAGGGCGCGAGGATCGAGTCTCATGGATACCTCCGGAAGAGAAGGTGAAAGTCGCCACGTTGACGGTGGACCCTTTCCGGAAGGTGCGCAGTCAGGTCTTCGCGCATCATGCGTAGGGCAACCCCTGAGGGCTCGGCGGGCGGCGGGCGGGTTGATATAGGGGGAGGGGGTATATAGATTACCCCGGCATGTCGACGACCGAATTGCTCGTGATGGCGGGTGGGCTGGCCGCGATCGCGTGGATCAACTGGTATTTCTTTCTGGCGGGCCGGACCGCGGCGACCGTCCAGGGATCGGAGGTCGTGATAACCGTGGACAACGGCTACTCACCGGCGACGATCCGCGCACGGGCCGGAGTTCCGCTCAGGATAGTGTTTGATCGCAAGGACGATTCGAGCTGCTCGGAAGAAGTCGTCTTTCCGGATTTCGGCGTGCGGAAGTTTCTGCCGACTGGAGAAAAGACGACGATCGAGATCACGCCGCCTCGCGCGGGCAAGTACGAGTTCATGTGCGGCATGGCGATGCTGCGCGGAACGCTGATCGCCGAAGAATGACACATACCAAGGTTCGGATCCCGGTGACGGGAATGACGTGCGCCGCGTGCCAGTCGCGCGTGCAGTCCACGCTGCAGAAGCAGCCGGGCGTCGAGGACGCCGCGGTCAATCTCATGATGGGGAACGCCACCATCACCTACGACCCCGCCGCGACGACCCCCGAGCGGCTGGTCGAGGCGGTCCGGGAGACCGGATACGGCGCCGAGCTGTCCGCGCCCGACCTGTCGGCGTTCGACGAGCAGGAAGCGCGCGACCGCGCGCAGACGGAGGAGTTTCTCGATCTCCGGCGCAAGGCCGTCGTGAGCGGCATCGCCGGCGTGATCGCGATGGCGCTGTCCATGCCGCTCATGGCGGACGCCGCGAACCAGGCGCACGGGCCCACCGCCGATCCGTTCATGCGGTGGACGATGACGTCGCTCACCCCGTGGCTGCAGTCGGTCGCGCCGTGGCTGTACGTGATTCCGGCGCAAGCGCTGTCGTACGGCCTATTCCTGCTGACCGTGGGCGTGATGCTATGGGCGGGGCGCCACTTCTACACCCGCGCATGGACGGCCTTCCGCCACCACGCGGCGGACATGAACACGCTGATAGCCGTCGGCACGGGCGCGGCGTTTCTGTACTCCTTCCTGGCGACGGTGTGGCCCGGGTTTTTCGTGAGCCGCGGAATCCCGCCCGACGTCTACTACGAGGCGGTGATAATCATCATCGCGCTCATCCTTGCGGGCAATGCGCTCGAGTCGCGCGCCAAGAAACAGACCGCCGCCGCGCTGCGCGGGCTCGCGAGCCTGCGGCCGAAGACGGCGCGGGTGCTGCGCGACGGCGAAGAGATTGACGTCCCCGTTGAGAGCGTGCAGTCGGACGACACCGTGGTGCTCCGGCCCGGCGAGCGGGTGCCGGTGGACGGCGAGGTGCTGTCTGGAGAGAGCGCTGTAGACGAATCCATGCTCACCGGAGAATCGCTCGCGGTTGCGAAGAAACCCGGCGATAGGATGATCGGCGGCACGGTCAACCTCACGGGGTCGGTGCGATATCGCGCAACGACGCTCGGCTCCGACAGCGTGCTCGCGCAGATAGTAAAGCTCATGCGGGACGCGCAGGGATCGCGCGCGCCCATACAGCGGATGGCGGACAGGATCAGCGGGATCTTCGTGCCGGTGGTGATATCGATCGCGATCGTGACGTTCGTGGTGTGGTTCGTCACGGCCGATACCGCTCCGGCGGTTCGCGCCTTTGCCGCGGCCGTCGCGGTGCTCATCATCGCCTGTCCGTGCGCGATGGGACTGGCGGTGCCGACGGCCGTGATGGTCTCCACCGGCAAGGGCGCGGAGCTGGGCGTGCTGATCAAGGGCGGTGAGGCGCTGCAGCGCGCCGGCGATCTCACGGTGATCGCGATGGACAAGACCGGCACCGTGACTGAAGGGAAGCCGACGGTGACCGACATAGCTCTCGCTCCGGGCGGCCCGCTCGAAGACGAGCCGCGCCTGCTCACCCTGGTCGCGTCGCTCGAAGGATCCAGCGAGCATCCGCTCGCGGACGCGGTCGTGCGCTACGCGGAAAGCCGCGGCATCGCGCGCACCGGCGTCGAGTCATTCGCCACCGTTACGGGCAAGGGTTTGTCCGGCGTGGTCGATGGCGTGAGAGTCGCCGCGGGGAACGAAGCCATGGTGTCCGACGCCGGCGCTGACGCCGGGCCGCTGCGGAGCGACGCGGAGCGTTTATCCGGCGAAGGCAAGACGCCGGTGTACGTCACCGTTGACGGAAAGCTCGCGGGCTTGCTGGCGATCGCGGATCCGATCAGGAGCACGTCGCGGGACGCGATAGCGCGGCTGCAGCAACTGGGCCTCGACGTCGTGCTGCTCACCGGCGACAACGAGCGAACGGCGAATGCGATAGCGCGCGAGGCCGGGATCGGCCGCGTGGTCGCCGGCGTGCTTCCCGACGGGAAGGTGGCCGAGATCAAGCGGCTCCAGAACGAAGGTCAGGTGGTCGCGATGGTCGGCGACGGGATCAACGACGCGCCCGCGTTGGCGCAGGCCGACATCGGAATGGCGATCGGCACCGGCACCGACATCGCGGCGGAAGCCGCCGACGTGGTGCTCATGCGCGGCGATCTCGGAAGCGTGGTGCAGGCGGTGCGCCTTTCGCGCCGGACGATGCGGACGATGAAGCAGAACCTGTTCTGGGCATTCATTTACAACGTCGTCGGAATTCCGATCGCGGCCGGTGCGCTGTACCCCATGCTCGGCCTGCTGCTGAGCCCGATCCTCGCGAGTCTCGCGATGGCCTTCAGCTCGGTGAGCGTGGTGACGAACAGTCTTCGGCTGCGCGGCTTCCGCGCGGCGGGATGACTCCATGACATCCGGCAAAAAAACACGAGCCAGTGAATCAGCGGCGGCCTGCGGTTGCGGCGTGGAAGGCAGCAGCGAAACGGGGCGGAAAGCGGTGGCCGTGGATCCCTACGCCAAAATCAGGAACCTGAAGCGGCTCCGCCGGATCGAGGGGCAGGTTCGCGGGCTGCACAGGATGATCGAAGAGGACCGCTACTGCGCCGACATCATGACGCAGATCTCTTCCGTCAACGAGGCCCTCCGCGGCGTCGGGCGGGAGCTGATGCGCAATCATCTGAAGCACTGCGCGGCCTCCGCCATTCAAGCCGGAGAGAGCGAAGCGGAAGCCATGTACGACGAGCTTCTGGATCTCATGCACCGGTTCAACCGATAGGGCATTCTCCGGTAGCTCCAGGCGCCGTAAGGGGTTAACGCACGGTTATTGCGGTCGTCCAACCAACGAAACACCCCCCTTGCCCGTAGTTCGGGAGACGCCGAGCACGTCTACGCTCGGGCGCCGGCCAGACAAATCTTGAGGTTTCAATGCAAAGAAAGCGCATGATCGCGGCGGGTGTCGCGTTGCTCGTTATTGTCGCCGCGGGCTGGATGGTGATCCGCACCAACTCCAAGAAAGAGTCGCCCTACAGGTTCGCGGTGGTAGAGCGGGGTGATCTCGAGGCCTCGGTCTCGGCGACCGGCAAGCTCGGGGCGGTGACTACGGTTCAGGTCGGCACCCAGGTCTCCGGGCAGGTTTCGGCGATCCATGTCGACTTCAACGACCGCGTGCGCAAGGGCCAGCTGATCGCGCGCATCGATCCGACGCTGCAGCAGCAGGCGGTGCGCGACGCGCTCGCGGGCCTCGAGCGGGTGCAGGCCGAGCGCGCCCAGGCGCTGCGTGAATACAACCGGAACAAGCAGTTGTTTGACCGCAAGGTGCTGACCGAGGCCGAGTTCAACAACGCGCAATACGGGCTAGCAATCGCCAACGCTTCGGTAAAGTCAGCACAGGTGACGCTCGACCGCGCGCGGCAGAACCTGTCGTACACGTCCATCTACGCGCCGATAGACGGGATCGTCGTCGAGCGCAACGTGGACGTTGGCCAGACGGTCGCCGCGAGCCTCTCCGCGCCGCAGCTGTTCCTGATCGCGAACAACCTCTCTCAGATGCAGATCCTCGCGTCGGTGGACGAGAGCGACATCGGACTGATCAAGGACGGACAGGAAGTCAGGTTCAGCGTACAGGCGTACCCGGATGAGAACTTCAAGGGCACGGTGCGGCAGGTGCGGCTCCAGTCGGTGACGCAGGAGAACGTCGTGAACTACACCGCCGTCGTCGAGGTGGACAACGCGAGCGGCAAGCTGCTCCCAGGCATGACGGCGACGGTGGATTTTCTCACCGGCGCCGCGAAGAACGTTCTGCTTGTTCCCAACGCCGCGCTCCGCGTGCGTCCGACGATGGCGATGCTGGAGCAGGTGCGGGGACAGATGGAGGTTGCGCGGAACGGCGCGAGTGACACGACCCGCCGGCGCGATTCCGGCGCCGGGACTGACAGCGCGCGCCGGGC
>JBPPMH010000165.1:0-2009 GCA_051305945.1 Gemmatimonadaceae bacterium | reverse complement strand
GCACCTACTCCAGTCGGGCACGGACCTGGCGACCATCGCCTTGTGGCTCGGGCATTCCAGCCCCTCCGTCACGCATCAATACCTCGAAGCCGACCTCGCCGACCACACCTGGCGTGATGCCTACGCCGGGGGGGTCTCACCGCAGGGCTCCGGCAAAGTCGTCTTTCAGCAGGTCAGCAGTAGTTGGACGGGTCTGCTGGCGTCGCGGGCGTGATGTCGGGTGGCGTGGGCGATGCTGGTGGTGCCGCTCAGGCGCAGGACGCTGATCGCGGTCGAGCGCAAGGACGCCATGACGCGTGGGGCGTTGCCCGTGCGCACGCTGGATCGGTCCTCGTCGAAGACGACGTCGCGGACCCAGTGCAGCTTGTTCTCGATCCCCCAGTGGCCTTGTACCCACGCCGCGATCTGCAACGGCGAGGCCTCCGTCGAGGGTAGGGACGTGATGATGTAGACGACTTCCACGCTCTTCTTGCCCGCGACCGTTCGGGTGCGGCGGATCTGGGCTACCTGGACCGCGCCGGCGAAGTCCAGGAGTACGGGTGCGGCCGCGGCCTTGATCGTGCGCCGTACCCGCCGCCCATGAGCGACCTCGACGCTGGAGAAGGCGCGGATCTTCGCCCACGGCAGGGCCTTGCACCGCGCGAGCAGACCCGGCTGGTTGCCCTTCACGGTGAACAGGTAGTGCCCGCCCCGGTCGAGGATGTAGGCCGCGGTCGCGGTCTGGGTGTGCATCGCATCGGCGGTGATCACGGCCCCGACCAGGTTAAACACCTCCAGCAGGGTGCGCAGTGCGGGGATCTCGTTGCTCTTGGCGCGAACCTGCACCTGCCCCAGCACCACCCCCAGGTCGTGGTCAAGGGCAGCGACCAGATGCGGGGCTACCTGGCCGCCGGCCCTGGCGCCGCGGACCGTCTTGCCGTCGATGGCGATGACCCGTCGTCCACCCAGGACTCCCACACGGGCGCGCATCCACGCCCCCAGCACGCTGTCGAGTCGTTCGCCGTCCACGCGTCCCAGCGCCCGCCGGATCGTGGCCTCGCACGGGCGCCGCGCCGCTGCGATGCCCAGCTTCGACAGCACGCAGGCGTCGGCGTCGCCGACCCACTCCCCGATCGCGGTGAACGAGCGGGCCCCGGCCAGCACCGCGGTCAACGCGACCGCCAGGATCACCGCGAACTGGTGGCGCACCCCGCGGCGGGCTCGGGGATCGGGTACCTGCTCGAAGAGTTCCAGCAGACCAGGAGGAGCGAGCCCGCCCGGCTCGACGGGGCGGTGCATCAGCGGCGAAGATGACATGGCGGGCGTGGTGCTCCGGTGTGAAGGCCAGTGTGAGAACTGCCATCCTCACCGCCAGCACCACGCCCGCACCTCACCCCGCCCGGCGTGTCACACCAGAAAACCCCAGGTCAAAGCCCCACCACCACGACTTTGCCGAGGCCCTGCGGGCCGGCCGAAGACGGACCGGTTGGACGCGGTGTGGTTGTGCAAGGTCGCCGAACGGCAGATGCTGCGGGCAAGTTTCGTGCCCCCACCGGCGATCCGTGAGCTGCGTGACCTGACCCGGTACCGGGTCGACCTGGTCGAGGCGCGCACCGCGGAGAAGCAGCGGGTCGAGAAGCTCCTGGAGGACGCCCAGATCAAGCTCTCGGTCGTGGTCAGCGACATCTTCGGCGTCTCGGGCCGGGACATGATGGCCGCGCTGGTCGGCGGGGAGCGTGACCCGAAGGTCCTGGCGCGGATGGCCCGGGGGTCGATGCGATCGAAGACGGCGCGCCTGGAAGAGGCGTTCACCGGACGCTTCAGCGACCATCACGCGTTCTTGCTGCGCACGATGCTGTCCAGGGTCGACGCGATCAGCGCGGACATCACCGCCGTGCAGGAACGCATCGAGGAGCAGATCGCCCCTTTCGCTGACGCGGTCAGGCGCCTGGATCAGATCCCCGGCGTCGGGCTGACCGCGGCGCAGGTGATCATCGCCGAGGTCGGGTTGGACATGACCCGCTTCCCGA
>JBPPMH010000164.1:0-41969 GCA_051305945.1 Gemmatimonadaceae bacterium | reverse complement strand
TACCCGACTGGAATGAAATCGGGAAGAGCCTCTAAGTTTACCCCACAATCGCCGGCGAGTCTACCCTGCCGCGCCCTGCAACCGGGCCAGGCGCGCCCCGACTCGTGGTGAGTTTCGCGAGCGATGCGTCGACCACGAGGCCATCTTGGAAGACGATCCGGTGAAACCGGCTTTCTCCGACACCTTTCCCATGCGATCGATGCTCACACTCCGCCTTTTTCTGGCAGTCGCCTCGCTTTTGACGCTTGCAACGGTCGCGTCCGCGCAGCGACCCGCACCGCGCGACTCCGCATTCCACACGGTCGGGGGCGAACGCCACGGCGTGAGCTTCTTCACCCGCGCGACGCACCCTGAAGTGGAATACGTCGCCGGCGAGCGCCTTACCTTCGACCGCTACCACACTGTCGATGTGATGTACACGTGGCTCCGCCGCTGGGCCGAGCGGCATCCAGAGATCGTGGAGCTATATGAAGTGGGCAAGAGCTTCGAGGGACGGCCGGTGCTGCAGGTCACGCTCACCAACAAGAGCACGGGCAAAGCGACCGACAAGCCCGCGGCGTTCTTCGAAGGCGCGCGGCACTCCGGCGAGATCACCGCGAGCGAGTCGGTGCTCTGGCTGATCCAGCATCTGGTCGAGGGCTACGGCAAGGACCCGCGCATCACCCGCCTGCTCGACACGAAGGCGATCACGCTCCGGCCGCAGAACAACCCCGACGGTTCGAATCTTTATCTGTACACCGCGCAGGCGAACCGCAGCACCGTGCGGCCGCACGACAGCGACCGCGACGGACTGCTCGACGAAGATCCGCCGGAGGATCTCGACGGCGACGGGATCATCTACTCGATCCGCTGGCGCGTCTCGGCCGCCGCGAGAGACAGCGGCAAGGGCAACGCCACGCTCGACCCGCGCGACCCGACCGGCCGGCTGATGCAGGGAGCGCCGGACGACGACGGCGATTGGCGCGTGATCTCCGAGGGGATAGACAACGACGGTGACGGCGATTTCAACGAGGACGGGATCGGCGGGCTCGACCTGCACCGGAACTACCCCGAGAACTGGCGCCCGGAACCGGGCGGCGATCGCACCGGCCGCGGGCAAACGCAGTTCGGCGCGGGCGCGTATCCGCTGAGCGAGATCGAGACGCGAACCGTGGTGCTCTGGCTGCTCGCGAACCCCAACGTATCGGTGGTGAACTCGATGGACAGCTCGGTGCCGATGCACCTGCGTCCGCCGTCCACATCGTACAGCGCGGACCGCATGTACCCCGAGGATCTGCGCTACTACGAGTACTTCGATACGGTTGGGACGCGCATCACCGGCTATCCCTGGGCGGGGGATGTGTACAACGTGTACAATACGCGCAACCCAATCAATCGCATCACCGGCGACTCCGCGCGCCCCTCACCGCTGTTCGGGCACGGGCCGACTTCGGCTACTTCTACTACGGCACGATCTGGTACGGCGACGAGCTGTGGAACGGCGGCCGGATGCAGGACTTCAACGGCGACGGCTACCTCGACGACTTCGACGCCCTGACGTGGGACGACCGCTCCAACGCGGGCAACGGCTTCCGCGAGTGGACTCCGTTCAACCACCCTACCCTCGGCGCCGTCGAGATCGGCGGCTTCCACCCCAAGTTCTTCTCGCAAAACGGGCCAACCTCCGAGCTCGAGCGGTTCGCGCGCAACCAGGCGCTGTTCAACCTGGAGATGGCGATGCACCTGCCGCAGTTGGAAATGAGCGGCGTCACCGTCACGCGCGCGAGCACCGCGGGCGACACGACGAGCTACGACGTAACGGTGGCGTTCCGCAACACTGGCCGCCTGCCGACGGCGCTCAAGCAGGCGCAGCTCGTGAAGATCGTGCAGGAAGACCGCGTGATTCTCGACTTCGACTCGACGCTCACGAAGCGGCCGAGCCCGAAGGTGACGATCGTGAACCCGACCACGCGCGACAAGACGATCCGCGCCGGTTGGACCGAGCCGGGCGAGACCAAGACCGTGACCTTCCGGGTGAACACGGTCGGAATCCGCGGCGCGAAAGGCACGGTACGCGTGCTATCCACGCGCGGGGGCCTGTTAAAGTCGGAGTTCGTTCTGGGATCGCCCTAGGGTCATGTGGGCGCAGTAGGAAGACGGCGTGTGTTCCCACAGGGCGCGTCTTAGGCTGGCGCGGTTTGCCAGCCGTAGCGCCCGAAGGGAATACACGCCGTTTTCCTGCGGAGCCCACGCGGACGCGCGTGGACAGGCGATCACTCGTCGAACTTGCCGGGCGTCTGCTTGTGCGGCTTTTCGTCCTCGTCCACGTCGAACTCGTCGTCCAGGTCGATGAGATCGTCGTCTAGATCTTTCTCGTCGTCGTCGTCGTCATCATCGTCGTCGTCGTCGTCATCATCATCGTCGTCGTCAAGATCGTCGAGGTCGTCGTCCAGATCATCGTCTAGATCGTCGTCGTCGTCATCATCGTCATCGTCATCATCGTCTTCGTCGTCGTCGAGGAGATCATCGTCCTCATCGTCGTCGTCATCGAGATCGTCGATGTCGTCCTCGTCATCCGGATCGGCCGCCGCGTGAGCCGCCGGCGGAAAGGAAGGGTCGTGAAGGCCGAGCGAGCGCTCGAGCTCCCATGAGGTGACCAGCACGCTGCCGTCCTCGGACGGACCTGCTCTCCCCGACATACCCGTGCTCTCCCCGTTTTGCAAAAAGTGTGATTGCCACTGACTCGATTGACCCGCTACCGCCTCACACGGCCGCGCCCTCGCGCTCCCGCTTCGACTCGCGCGCCGCGCGCTTCCGTTCATGCACGTCGAGCGACCGCTTGCGCAGCCGGATCGCCTTCGGCGTAATCTCGATCAGCTCGTCGCCTTCGATATACTCAAGCGCCGCTTCCAGCGTCAACTCCCGCGGCGGCTCCAGTTGGATGTTCTCGTCGGTGGACTTGGTCCGCATGTTGGTCAGCTTCTTTTCCCGGGTCGGATTCACGTCCATGTCGCCCGGCCGCGAGTTCTCCCCGATCAGCATCCCGTTGTACACCGGATCGCCCGGCGAGACGAACAGGGTCGCCCGCTCCGCCAGGTTGGCCAGGGCGAATGCAACGATCACGCCGGGCTCCATCGAGACCAGCGACCCGCGCAACCGCCCGGCCAGCGGCCCCGCCCCGGGCCCGTACTCCAGGAACCGGTGGTGCATGATCCCGTTACCGCGGGTGTCCGTCATGAACTCGGACCTGTAGCCGAATAATCCGCGCGCCGGGATGCGGTAAAGCATCCGCACCATTCCCTGTCCCGGATTCTTCATCTCGATCAGCTCGGCGCGCCGCGGACCCAGCTTCTCGATGACTGCCCCGAGGAATTCCTCGGGCACGTCAATGGACAGCTCCTCGTACGGCTCCAACCGCTCGCCTCTCGCGCTGACCTTGGTGATGAACCGCGGACGCGAGACCTGGAATTCATACCCCTCCCGCCGCATCGTCTCCATGAGGATCGTGAGATGCAGCTCGCCGCGCCCGGACACAGTCCACGCGTCCATTGTCTCGGTGTCTTCCACCCGTAACGCGACGTTGCGCTCGAGCTCCTTGGTGAGCCGCTCGCGGATCTGCCGCGAGGTCACGAACTTTCCGTCGCGCCCGGCGAACGGTGAATCGTTCACCGAGAAATCCACCGAGATGGTCGGCTCCTCCACGGCTATCCCCGCGAGCCGCTCGGGCTTCTCGGCGTCGGCGATCGTGAGCCCGATCTCGACACCGCCAATGCCGGCTAGCGCGACTATCTCTCCCGCGCCCGCGCTGTCGATCTCCCCGCGCTCAAGCCCCTCGAAAGCGTACAGTCTGGTCACCCGCGCGTAGTCGGGCGACTGCGAGCCGTCCACGGGCAGCAGCGCGACCCGCTCGCCGACCCTGACCTTGCCGCGCTCGATCCGCCCGATGCCCAGCCTGCCGAGGTACGGCGAATAGTCAATCGTGGAGACGAGCATCTGGAGGGGTCCGTCTTCCTCGCCCTCCGGGGCCGGCACATGGCTGACGATGGTCTCGAAGAGCGGAACGAGATCCGTCGCGGGATTCTCGAGATCCATCGTGGCGACACCATCTTTTGCCGACGCGTATACAACGGGCGCGTCGAGCTGCGACTCGTCCGCTTCCAGCTCGATGAGCAGGTCGAGCACCTCGTCGTGCACCCGCATCGGGTCGGCGCCGGGCCGGTCGATCTTGTTGATGACGATCACCGGCGTCCGCCCGAGCTCGAGCGCCTTGCGCAGCACGAACCGGGTCTGCGGCATGGGACCGTCGAACGCGTCCACGACGAGCAGCACGCCGTTCACCATCCGCAGGATGCGCTCGACCTCGCCGCCGAAATCCGAGTGGCCGGGCGTGTCTATGATGTTGATCTTGGTCCCGCGCCACCGGACGGAAGTGTTCTTGGCGAGGATCGTTATCCCCCGCTCACGCTCGAGCGGGTTGGAATCCATGACGCGATCCATCACGACCTGGCCCTCGCGGAAAGCGCCGGCCTGCCGGAGCATCTTGTCTACGAGCGTGGTCTTGCCGTGATCGACGTGCGCGATGATTGCGATGTTGCGGATGTGCTGGTTTGGCATAACCTGTGAAATCTAGTCCGCTTGGGGGTGCAATCGGCGTTCCCGACTACATCAGGCGTGGGCATTGCATTCCGGGAAAAGCGCTGCGTGCTGCGCGCGGAAAAGCGCTGAAGGGAGCTCGCTACGGGCCGCTGGCGGTCAGCGGTCCGCCGGAAGCGACAGCGGCGTGCGGCTAGTGTCGCTCAGCAGTTTCGTGACGAAGCGCTGGCCTTCGGATACACGCTCCACTTCGATCGCGATCGCCTCCACGGCCTGCTCGATTCGCTCCAAACGCCCCTCTTCCGCCGGATTGATCCGCGCGGCGGGCGCGCGCTTCCAGATCCGCCGCGCGTGAGCGAACACGAGTGGGAAGGCCACGAAGAGTATGAGGAGGACCGGGATCACGACCCAGGAGTCGTTGTCGCCTACGCCAGACCGGGCGTCGCTGCGAACATTGCCCGGCGACGCGGCGACCAGCCGCTCGGTCGCCGCCATCTCGGACTCCAGTTGCACGATTCTCTCGTCGAGCACAGCGAGTCGCTGCTCGAGCCCTGCCCGATTCGCGCCTTCGCTGCCCGGCAGCTCGTTCACCACGAGCTCGCGCCGATTCTGCGCCCGTTGCAGCTGGTCCAGCAACTCCGATCGTCGGGCGCGGAGTTCCCGAACCTCACCGGCGCTCAGCGGAACGGTTATTGTCTGCGCGGGAGTGCCCGGAACACCCTCGATCCGGATACTGGTCGGGACCTGCGGCGCTGTTGGCGCCGTTGCCGTGGGCTGCGCGGGAGGAATCTCTGCTTGGCCTTGCACGATCAGAGCGAGCCGCGCGATTCGGGCAGCATGCGAGCGGGCTCCTTCGACTCGCTCATGAGCTTCGTGACGAACCGCTGCCCCTCCGACACCCGCTCCACTTCCACGGCGATCGCCTCGACGGCCTGCTCGATTCGCTCGAGCCTGCCTTCGGTGACGGGAGTGAGAGCGCGGGCCGGCTGCGGCCGCTTCCAGATGCGCCGTGAGTGAGCGATGACTATCGGTAGCAACAGCACCATCGCCATGAAAGCCATGATCCCGATCACCTCCTCGTCGAGTGGAGGCTCCGCCTGCCGACGCGCCAGCGCCGCGGCGTCCTCTGCCTGCGCCGCCGCGCCTAGCATGGCGGGCGACGCATTCGTCAGCGCCCGCTCGGTTGCCGCGATGTCCGCCTCGATCTGCACCATCCTGGAATCGAGCGCGGTCAGACGCTGTTCCAGACCGGCCCGCTCCGCATTGGACGCGTCCCGCATCTCACGGAGGACCTCGTCCCGCCGACGGCTCGCGCGATCCAGCTGATCCACCAGCTCCGAGCGGCGCGACCGCAGACCCGCTATTTCCTGCACGCTCTGCGGAATCGCGATGGTCTGCGCGGCAGTCGTAGGCCCGGCGTCGATCTGGACCGAGGGCCTCTGGGCGGGGACCGTGACTGTTGCCTCCTCCTGCATGCTTAGCTCTCCCGCTCGCCGTGGGTTTGTGGCGACACCCGCGCGCCCACGAGCGCGGGGACGGTCTTCACGTCGCTCATCAGCTTCGTCACGAACCGCTGACCCTCGGATACGCGCTCGACTTCGATCGCTATGGCCTCGACCGCCTGCTCGATCCGCTCCAGCCGTCCCGCCGTCTCCGGAGGAATCATGCTCCGCACGGGACCGGCGGCCGCGCGCTTCCACATCATCCGCGACGCACCGACAGCCAGCGGCGCGAGCACGAAGATCGTGAAGACGATGCCGCCCGCCAGCACCTCGCCCGACCCGAACCCGCCGAACAAGGCCTCGTCACGAGTGGAGGTGATGGCCCCGGCCGGGGCTCCCGTGAGCAGTCGCCCGGTCTCGGCAATGTCCGACTCGAGCTGCACGATCCGCTCGTCCAGCACGGCGATCCTCTGCTCCAGCCCGGCGCGGTCGGCGCCGCTCGCCGAGCGCAGCTCGTTGGCCAGGTCTCTGCGCCTCCCGCTGGCGGAGATGAGCTGGTTGGACAGCTCGGAACGGCGCGCGCGGATGGCCACCACCTCCATGCGCGTCATGGGAATCGCCAGCGTCTGAGCTGGATTGGCGGGCCCCTGCTCGATGCGGACGACAGCTTGAGGCGCCGGAGCGGGCTGCGCCACCGTTGGGTCTTGCATGAGCAGCATTACGTAGGAATTGTGGGTTGGGTTACAGCGAAGTTAGCCCTTCTCTCTCTCGAGAACTATCAGATCGGTGGCGGGTGCCGTGACACCCGCTTGCGGCGACGGCACGTCGGCGACGCGCACCGGCTCAGCTCCGCCGCGCCCCGGCGACCATGAGCCCGCCGCCGCCGACGATGAGAAGGATGCCGACCCACGGCGGTATCTCCGCCTTTCGCTTCGTCACGACTTCAACTGGCCCGACGGTCACGGTCTCACTGTCCTTCGTGTAGCTGATCCGCATCGCGAGCAGCACCACGCCGACTGTGATCAAGAGCACACCCAGCCACGAAATTGGTTTCACGCTGCCTCCTATGAATGGATTTCCATCAGTCTCAGCCCCCGACGAGCTGCCGAAAGCGCGAATTCGTTCTGAGCTGAGCGAACCCGGGATGCAGTCGAGCCAGATTCCGACTCAGCGTGGACGGGACCGAAAGGAGCTGCTCGAGAATGGTGATAGCCTCGTCATGCCGGCTCAGCTCGGCCAGCGTCAACGCCCGGTAAAACAGGATGTCTCCCCCGAGCAGCGCATCCTTGCTCAAGGGCTTCAGGGCGACAGCCCGGTCGGAATCGTCCATGGCACTCCGCGCGTTTCCAAGGATCAGGTTTGCGAGCCCGTGATAGGAATAGAACTCGGCCTCGTCCGGGCGCTCCCGAATGCGCGCCGTAAGGAGCCGCTCGGCAGTGTCCGCGTAGGCGCGCGCCCGGCTCGCGTCGCCTCGTTCCCGAAAAAACACCGCTCTGTCCAGCTTCATCTTTCCCTGCTCGCCAAAATCAGGCACCCATTCCAGCGCCGGGACCGCGTCCGCCATCACCGGGTGGGACGTGAAGGGCCAACCCCACGCCAGCGCTGCGGCCGTGCGGTACGCCTTGTCCGGCGAGCGCTCCCAGGCCTCGAAGTATATCCCGGTTGCAGCCACGAAGTCTCCGGTCCGGGCGAAATGCACATTCGCTTTTAGGAGCAAAGCGTCCTGGAGATCCGGGCTGACGATGAGGGCTCTGTCGGCCAGGCGGTCGGCCGCATCGTACTCGCGCAGATACATGTGAGTATTGCCTGCATGCGCGATATACGAGGCTGCACGCGGGTCGAGCTCGATGGCCCGCGCCATCGTGGCGACCGATTCACGCCATTTGCCGCTGCGTCGCTGGACGAACGCCTTGAAGAAAAGGACGTCCGCGCTGTTCGGACGGCCTTTCTCAGCCGCCTCCAGCTCACGCAGCGCGCTCTCGTAATCGAGAAAGCCGTGATAGTAATAGACTCCTAGAGCCTGGTGGCCTTCCGAAAGGTCCGGCTTCAAGGCGAGCGCTTTGTCCGCCGCCGCCTTCGCCAATCGCAGCCGCTGAGCGCTGCGGTCTCCGTAAAACCAGTACAGCTCGGTGTGCGCAATTGAAAGGCGGGCGTAGGCGTGCGCAAACTCCGGGTCCAGGGCGACGGCGCGGTCGAGTAGCGCTGCTGCTTCACGGAGGGGCGGGACTTGAGCCGTTCGCAAGAGCTCCGATGCGCGCAGGTACAACGCATACGCGTCCACGTTCTCCGTGAGCTTCGCAGCCAGCGCCTCGCGCTCCGGCTCGAGTAGCGCGACGTTCAGCGCGCTCGCGACCGACGACGCCACCTGCGACTGCACCTCGAACATTCCCGAGAGCACCGTCTGGTATGCCTCTCCCCACACTTGGGTAGCATCGGACGCGCGGATGAGCGCGGGGCTGACGCGCACGATCTCCTTTCCCGCCGCGTCCTTGTCCCATCGCACCGTACCAGTAAGCAGATACTGCACGCCCAGCTCCTGCGCGATCTGCTGCAGCGGCTTGTCGCTCGCGGCGTAGCTGCGCGCGCTCTGCCGTCCAACCACGCGCAGCCCGCGAACGGAAGAAAGGCGGTTGGTTATCTCCTCGGTCATTCCGTCCGTGAATTCCTGGCCGCTCACACTGCCGCGGTTCTCGAACGGCAACACCGCGAGCGCTGGTGTCGGGATCGCCTCGGCCGAGACCGACGAAGGACGGGTCACTTTCCAGGCGGCGAACGCGATCAACGCCAGCGCGAGCGCGCCCGCCGCCACCGCGTAGGACCGCTTCGCGAACCGGGCGTCCACTTTGACCGAGCGGTGCGCGGTCGTGGGCGCCATGCCTCCGCTGGGGGTGGACAATGCGTCCAGCTCGTGCATCACCTCCGCTGCCGACTGGGGCCGGTCGGCCGGCCGCTTCTCCAGGCACCACATCACTAGATCGGCCAGCATCGGCGGTATCGTCGGCCGGAGTTTGGAGACCGGGTCCGGCGTTTCCGTGACCTGCGCCGCGAGCATCGCCTGCGGAGACCGTCCCGAGAACGGCGTGCTTCCGCTGAGCATCTCGTACGCCAGCACGCCAAGGGCGTAGATGTCCGCGCGATGGTCGGTGTTGGGATCCGCGGTCGCCTGCTCCGGCGCCATGTAAGCGGGCGTGCCGAGGGCGACGCCGAGCGAGGTAAGGCCCGCGCTTCCGCTCGACGCGCTCACGGCTTTCGCGACTCCGAAGTCCGTGACCATGGCCGATCCGCCAGAGACAAGCACGTTCTCCGGCTTGATGTCGCGGTGCACCAGGCCGTTCTCGTGCGCGTAAGCCAGCGCCGACGCTACTTCGCGCAGCACGCGCACCGATTCCGAGACCGGCAGCTCGCCGCCGCGCGCAAGCTTGGCGCGCAGTGACTCGCCCTTTACGAATGGCATGGTGAAGTACGGCAGCCCCTCCGTCTCGCCCGCTGACAGCAGCGGCACGATGTGCGGATGCTGGAGCTGCGCCGCCAGCTGGATCTCGCGCCGGAACCGGTCGATGTTCACGGCCGCCGCCATGTCCGGCGGGAGAACCTTGACCACTACCTTGCGGCCCAGCGCGGCCTCGTGCGCCACGAAGACGCGCGACATTCCGCCACCGCCGAGCTCCTGCTCGAGGGTGAGGCCGTCGCCCAGCGTTTTCTGCAGCTGCTCGCGGAGCTCGGTCATTCGCTAATGAGGGAGTTCAGCACCGCGCAACTATACAGTCGGGGACGGCATCGCGGAATCAGCATTGGAGCGACTGCGGATTGCGGACCCTTAATGCAGGTGCTTTTCCTGCGCGGCCATATCCTCCCGCTCGAGCTGCACCGTCACGTGCTCGATCCCGAACAGCCGCATCGCGTCGTGGATGTGCTCCAGCACGTGCTGCTGCCGCTCGGGCTCGCGCACCACCGCGTGCGCGCTCATCGCGACCATTCCCGAGCTGACGGTCCAGATGTGCAGGTCGTGCACAGACTCGATGCCGGGTATCGCCTCCAGCTGGGCGCGCACCGCGTCCGGCGGGCAGTTCGCCGGCGCGGATTCCAGCAGCACGTCCACCGCCTCGCGCACGAGGTTCCACGCGCCGCGGATTATCAGCGCCGTGGTGAACAGCGAAGCGAGCGGATCGGCCGGCAGCCAGCCGGTCGCCCAGATGATGATCGCCGCGGCCACCGTGCCGACCGACGAGAGCATGTCGCCGAGCACGTGCAGGTACGCGCCGCGGACGTTGAGGCTCGATTCCGCTGAGGGGTGCAGCACCCGCGCGGCCGCGATGTTGGCGAGCAAGCCGAGCACGGCGACGGTCAGCATCAGGCCGCCGCTGATCGGCTCCGGGCTCGCGAAGCGGGCGAACGACTCCCAGATGATCCAGGCCGAGAGCAGCAGCAGGGTGACGCCGTTGATCAGCGCCGCCAGGATCTCCCAGCGCAGGTAGCCGTACGTGCGGTGCGACGTGCGCGGCAGGTGCGCGAACCACGCGACGAACAGCGACAGGCTGAGCGCGGCCACGTCGGTGAGCATGTGGCCGGCGTCGGCGAGCAGCGCAATCGAGTTGCTGACGATGCCGCCGATCACTTCGGCGATCAGCAGCGTGGCCGTGATCGCCAGAGCGACCCTCAGCCGGGACGAATCCTCGTTGCCGTGCGAATGCCCCGCGTGCTCCATGCGTCAGATGCCTCCTAGGCCGCCTTCATTAGGACCGCGCCGGACAGTAAGTTGCTGTCGTGCTCGGAAGGCTATCCGCCATTGTAATACTCGTGCTCCTGAACGGCTTCTTCGTCGGCGCCGAGTTCGCTCTCGTACGCTCGCGACGCAACCGGCTGGAGGCGATGGTTCGCACCGGTGACCGCCTCGCCCGAGTGGCGTTGCGCGCATCCTCAAATATCTCCGGCCTGCTGCCGGCGAGCCAGCTTGGGGTGACCCTCTCCAGCCTCGCGCTCGGCTGGGTCGCGCAGTCCGCGATGACGGGCGTGCTGGCGACCCTTCCGGCCGGCGCCGAGATTCCGGCGCGCGTGACGATCGCCGGCATCATCGCGTTCGCCGCCGCGAGCTACGTGCACGTGGTGTTCGGCGAGCTCGTCCCCAAAGCCGCCGCGCTCAATCATCCGGAGCGGCTCGCCAAGTGGCTCGTGCCGCCCCTCGTGCTGTTCGCGTCGCTCGCGCGGCCGCTCCTGTGGGTCATCAACCGCACGTCCAGCTTCATGCTGCGGCTGTTCGGCCTGCACGCGCTTCCCGGAGAGGACAGCGTCCACTCCCCGGACGAGCTGCGCATTCTCGTGGAGCAGGCGCAGGAAGGCGGCGCGATCGAGGCGCAGGACGCCGACATGATCGACGCCGTGCTCGAGTTCTCCGAGAAGAACGCCAGCGGCGTGATGACTCCACGCACCGAGGTCGCCGCGTTCGCGCTCGACGCGTCGCTCGACGACGTGCTCGCCACGGTCGAAGACAGGGGCTACTCCAGGTATCCCGTGTACGAGGACAGCATCGACAACATCGTCGGGCTCATCCTCACCAAGGACATCCTGATCGAAGCCGTCCGGCGCCGGAACAGCTTCTCGCTGCAGGCCGTGATGCGGCCCGTCCACATGGTCCCGGGGTCCCGCGAGGTGGAAGACGTGCTGGCCGACTTCAAGCGGCTGAAGGAGCACATGGCGGTGGTCCTCGACGAGTTCGGCGGCACGGCCGGCGTGGTCACGATGGAGGATCTGCTGGAGGAGATCGTCGGCGAGATCCTCGACGAGTACGACGATCCGGCGGAGAAGCCGGTCGAGACGCGCGGCGGAGAGACGCTGGTGCCTGGCAGCACGCACATCAGCGACCTCAACGACCGCTTCGGCCTCGAGGTTCCCGACGAGGACTACACCACTATCGGTGGCTACGTCTTCGGCACGCTCGGCAGGCTGCCCGCGAACGGCGACCGCGTCACCGCGGGCGGCGCGATCTTTACCGTGCGGGAGATGGATGGCCGCCGGATCGAGACCCTGGCGGTGGACCTTCATACTCTGGGCGATCGCCGCACGGCCGAGCGCGATGAGCCAGCGCCGCGCACAACAGCAGCGCCTGGATGAAGCTGGCCGGGTCGGCGATCCCCCGGCCCGCTATGTCCAGCGCAGTGCCGTGATCGGGTGAAGTCCGCGGGAACGGCAGCCCGAGCGTCACGTTCACCGCGGAGCCGAACGACGCAACCTTGATGGCCGTCATGCCGACGTCGTGGTACGGCGCGATGACGGCGTCGAACTCTCCCTTCATCGCGCGCACGAACACGGTGTCGGCCGGATACGGTCCGGCTATTCGGGCGGCGCGCGCCGCCGGCGCGAGCACGTCCTCGTCTTCCGCGCCGAACCGCCGCCCGTCGCCGCCGTGCGGGTTCAGCGCGCACAGCGCGAGCCGCGGCTCGGCGATCGAGAACCAGTCCGCGAGACCCTTGCGCGTGATTCGCGCTGCCCGGCCGATGGCCTCTGGAGTCACCGCGGCGGGAACGTCGCGCAACGCCACGTGGGTAGTCGCCAGCACCACCCTCAGCGTATGCGTGCCCGCGCCGGCGGCGCCCGTCGAAGTCAGCATCATCGCGACCTCGCTCCCGGTGAGCGCGCCGAGCATCTCGGTGTGTCCGGGGTAGTCGAACCCGCCGGCCAGCAGCGCGGACTTGTCGATTGGCGCGGTGACTATCCCCTGCACCTCGCCCGCGAGCGCCAGCGCCACGGCACGCTCGATGGCCGCCCCGCTCAACGCGCCCGCCGACTCAGACCCATCCCGGGTGTGCCATTCACCGACAACCTCATCCGGCTCGAGCCCGACACCCGTCGGCCCTATAACCAGAATGTCACAGCGCTCGACGACACGCGGGTCGTCGAGCGCTCTGCGTATTATCTCGGGGCCGATCCCGCGCGGATCACCCGCGGTGACAGCCAGCCGCGCGCGCACCTACAATCGCAGCGACACGAAGGTCTCCCGCCGCAGGGAGTCCAGCAGCGCCCGCGTGGCGCGCTCGGCAATCAGCTGCTGCCGGATCTGGTCGCGGACGTCCTGCGCGCTGTACTCGCCGCCTTCAGTCACGCTGACGAGCTCGAGCACCGCGAACTTGACGGACAGGTCCGCGCCGAGCCGGAACGGATCCGTGATCGCGCCGGCTGCCTTGCCCGCGATGGCCGCCTTGTACGACGGCGGCAGAGAGTCGCGCGGATAGGGCTGCAGGATGCCGCGCTCTTCAGTGGCATCGTGGTGCCGCTGCACGAGCTGCTCGAAGTCGGCGCCCCGCCGCCACTGCGCCGCGACGCTGTCAGCTCCTTCGCGGGCCCGCTCGACATCCGCGGCGTCGATCTCGGGGCGGATCAAGATGTGCCGCGCCTTCACCTCGGCCGGCTGCACGCGGTCCACGCGAATGATGTGATAGCCGAAGGCCGTCTCGACAATCGGACTCACCCGTCCCGGCGGCAGCGTGAAAATGGCGCGCTCGAACTCCGCGACGAGCCCGGAGCCGCGCCTGTTCCAGCCGATGTCGCCGCCCAGCTCCTTGCTGCCGGGGTCCATGGACTCACGCCGGGCGATCTGCTCGAAGTCGCCGCCCGCGCGGATCTCCGCGAGCAATGAATCCGCTTTCGCGCGCGCCCTGGCCTTGGACGCCTCGGACGGCTTGGGCGGAACGACTACCTGCCGGAACGTCACGGCCGCCGGCCGCTGGCGCAGCCGCTCGCGGCTGGCTTCGAACGCGGCGTCAACCTCGGCCTCCGTCACCGCCGCGGGCCGCAGCCGCTTGCGCAGCTCCGCGAACGTCCGCTGCTGCAGCATCTGTCGGCGGACCTGGTCAACGAGAGTGCGGCGGTACTCCTCCGGCGTGCCGAACCCGGCGTCGCGCAGCTCGCGCCTGTAATCGGCTTCGGTCGGAAACTGCTCCCTGATCCGGCGGATCTGATCGTCCACCGTCGCGGCCGTCTCGTCGTCGGTAACTTCGATCTTGAGCTGCGCCGCCTTCTGCACCAGGATCTCGGCGTCGATCAGCTCGTTGAGCGTCTCGCGCGCGATCACCATCTGTCCGGCAGAATCGCTCGGAAAGGCCTGACCCTGCGCGCGCTTCTGATTCACGGCGACCAGAACATCGCTCCAGAGCACCGCCTGGTTGCCCACGACCGCCACGATCCTGTCCACGGGGAGCGACGTGCCGGGCCGCTGAAGGGCCGGCACCGTATCCTGCGCGGAAACAGCCGCCGGGGCAGCAAGAGTCAACGCCACGGCCAATGCGGCGGCGGACGGCATGTTGAATGTCATCCTACGCAATACCCCTTCGATTGACCCTGGTTCGATCACTGGCCGGAAGGCGGCGTGGGCGCGGGCTGCGCGCCCTGGATCGGCACGGCTGAGGGCGGCTGCTGCGCGGTGCGAGTCGAGTCCATCGACGCGCGGATGCGCACCGCCTGCTGCAGCGCGCGATCCAGTCCCGCGCTATTGACCGAGTGCGAATACTTGGCACGGAGCGCCGCTTCCACCGGCGGAGGCACGTTCACGAACGGGACCTCATCCGCGAGCACGCGCTCGAGATACCGGTCGGCGCGGGCGGTCGCCAGGCGGATCCTCTCCTCCTTGCTCGACGCGCTGTCGGCGAGCATCTCCGGGGTGATCCCGAGCTGGCTCCACTCGTTCACGACCTCGGCGACGAAGGCCTGCCGCGTGTTCCTGACCTCGGTGGAATCCACCGTGATGCCGGCACTGTCCGCCGCGCGCAGCACCAGGTCGTTGCGAACGAAGTTCTTGATGAACTGGTTGACCACCGAGTCCGGCGCCGCGATAAGTCGCGACTGTACCTGCTGCTGCGGAGGGAACGTCTCCATCCACCGCACCAGCTTGGCGGCGGTGAACGATCCCAGCACCGAGGTGGCGAGCACGGCACGGTCCTTCACGTGCGCATCGGGGTCTGCCGCGACGGCGCGCGCGGTCGCTGCCGCGCCTTTCTTGACGGCGATCTTCGACGCCGAGTCCATCCGCGCCATGTACGTGCTCTCTGCTACCTGCATGCTCTGCGCGCGGCTGGCGTCCAGGAACGTCTCACGCACTTCCTCGAAGCCAGGACGGCGGATGATGTGGTAGCCGAACGGCGTCTCGATGACCGGCGAGATCTCGCCCGGCTCAAGCGCCAGCAGCGCGGTCTGGAACTCCGGCACCATCACTCCGCGGGGAAACACGCCGAGGCTTCCGCCCTGCGCGGCCGACTGCGTATCCTCGCTATTGGCCGCCGCGAGGGAGGCGAAGTTCGAGGCGTTGACGCGGGAGCGGAGCTGCTGCGCCCGAGCGAGTGCGCTTCGCTTTGCGCTGTCCGGCTTGTTCTGGGTGACAACGAGGATGTGGCTGGCCGCCAGCAGGTCGCCGGCAGCGTACCTGCGCGGCGCGGCGGCGGTGTCCACGCGCCCCCAGTCTCTCGATATCTGGGTGAACCACTGCTGGGCGCGTTGATTTGCGAACAGCGACCACATCGCGCTGTCTATCGTGGCGGGCTGGTTGAGCGAATCGCCTTCCGCGGCCGCGAGCGCCAGCAGCTGATAGTTGACCCACATGTCGGCGACCGTTTGGATCACGTCCTTGCGCACCGGCGCCTGGGACGACCCGATGAGCTGGGCCAGTCGGGCAGCGCCGAGCTCGGTGGAACCCACCTTGGCGGCGGTGTCGGTGTGAGCGGTAAGGGCGTCACGCATTCCCTCACAACCGGAGAGCAGCGTCAGCGCGAGGACGGCGACTGCGATAGGGCGAATCATGTTGTCGAGCGGCTCCAAAAAGTTTGGCTACGGGCGAAGCTTCGTGAGGGCACGGACGAGTCCATCCAGCAGCGTGGAGCCGCCGAGCCGGGTCAGCTTCAGAGACAGCGGGTGCGTCCGTCGCACTTCCGCCGAGAATTGCACATCCTGGAATGCCGCCGCGAGACCTTTCACGCGCGGAACGGCATAATCTCTAAAGGTAATACGGGCCTCCGCGCCCCGCACGAAAATGGACTCGATCTCGAGCGCGCCGCCCAGGACGCGCAGCAGGCTGGTGGCGAAGAAGCCCTCCGCCGCCGGCGGCAACGGACCGAACCGGTCGCGTACCTCCTGCCTCACCTGTTCGACATCCGCCGCGTCGGTAAGGTTCGTCAGCCGGCGATATATGTCGAGCTTGGCGTCCTGGGACGGGATGTAGTCGTCCGGCAGGAAGGCCGGCAGGTCGAGCGAGACCTCGGCGGGCAAAAGCTTCGGGCCCGTGTCGCCGCGCAGCATCCGGCGGACGGTGTCGTCGAGCAGCCGCAGGTACATGTCGAACCCGACCGCCTGCACGAACCCAGACTGCTCCGGGCCGAGCAGGTTCCCCGCCCCGCGCAGCTCCATGTCCTTGAGCGCGATGCGGTAGCCGGATCCGAGCTCCGTGTGGTGCTCCAGGACCTTGAGCCGCCGGTTCGCCTCCTCGTCCACGGTCTCGGGCACGAGGAGGTAGCAGTACGCCCGCCGGTGCGAGCGGCCGACCCGCCCGCGAAGCTGATATAGCTGCGCGAGCCCCATGGTATCCGCGCGGTTGACGAACATCGTGTTGGCGTTGGGCACGTCGAGTCCTGATTCGACGATCATCGTCGAGACGAGGATATCCAACTCCTCGTTGACGAACCTGCGCATGACGGCCTCCAGATCACGCTCGCGCATCTGCCCGTGCGCCACGGCGATCCGCGCCCGCGGCGCGAGCCGCTGCACGTGGTCGGCTATCGCCTGAATGGTCTCGATCCGGTTGTGCACGAAGAACACCTGGCCGCCGCGGTCCAGCTCGCGCGCGATTCCCTCTTCCAGCAGCCCGTCATCCCAGGGCTCGACGAAGGTGAGCACCGGCGAGCGGTCGCGCGGCGCCGTCTGCATGAGGGTCATGTCGCGCAGGCCGGCCAGCGATAGGTGGAGCGTCCGCGGAATCGGCGTCGCCGTGAGCGTGAGCGCGTCCGTCTGAAGCCGGAGCTGCTTCAGCCGCTCCTTGTGCTTCACCCCGAAGCGGTGCTCCTCGTCCACCACGATCAGCCCCAGGTCGCCGAAGCTGACGTCCGGGCTCAGCAGGCGGTGCGTGCCGATCACGATGTCCGCCTTCTTCTCCGTGAGCTCGACCAGCACTTCATCCTGCTCCTTCGCGGTCTGGAACCGGCTCAAGGTCCGCACCGTCACTGGAAAATCGGCCAGCCGGTCGCCGAACGTGCGCGCGTGCTGCTCGGCCAGAATCGTCGTCGGCACGAGCACCGCGACCTGGCGCCCCGACTGCACCGCCTTGAACGCGGCGCGCACCGCGATCTCCGTCTTGCCGTAGCCGACGTCCCCCACGAGCAGGCGATCCATCGGCCGCGGCCCTTCCATGTCCGCCTTCACGTCCTCGGTCGCGCGCCGCTGGTCGGGCGTGTCCTCGAACAGGAACGACGACTCCAGCTGCCGCTGCCACGCGGTGTCGGGGAGGTGCTGCGGCCGCGTCGCGATCTTCCGGCGCGCGTACAGGTCGAGCAGTTCCGCCGTCATCTCCTGAATGGCGGCCCTCGTGCGGTCGCGCTGCTGCGCCCACTTTTTTCCGCCGAGCTTGTGCAGGTGCGGCGGCGCCGCGTCGCCGTCAATGTCGTCCGACGCGCGGAACCGCTCGAGCAGGTCGATCTTGTACAGCGGCACGTTGAGCCGGTCGCCGCCGGCGTACTCGATCACCGCGACTTCGACGGCGCTCTCGCGCACGAACAGCTTCTCCATGCCGCGGTATATCCCGACGCCGTGCTCCAGGTGCACCACGTAGTCACCGGGCTTGAGCGCCGCGCCGGAATCCCACGCCGTCCCGCCCGAGTACTTGCGCGCGCGGCGGATGCGGCGCTCGCGGCTGAAGATCTCGTGGTCCGTCAGCACGCGCAGGCCGGGATCGAGACCCCGCGGAGGCACGACGAAGCCGCGGTGCAGCACTCCGATCGCGAGCGCGGCGGGCGAGCGCGGCCCCGGCCCGTCGTCGAGCAGCTCCTCCAGCCGCTCGGCCTGCCCCGCGTTGTCGCACAGGATCACCGTGGGCGTGCCGTCGCGGACCGTGCGGCGGAGCTGCTTGATGTCGCGCGCGATCGCCTCGGGAGCGCGGATCGGGAACACGAGGTCCTCCCGGTCGCTCGCCACCGTGTGCAGCGCGATGGATCCGAATTCGGCGAGCCGCGTGGTCACATCCGCCGGACGGTCGTACAGCTCTTCCCTGTCGGGCGCGTCCTCGCCGCGGCGGCGCGCGAGGTCAATGTGGTGCTGCGCTTCGTCCCACGTCCGCGTCAGCTCGGCATCGAGCTTCGTGCCTTCCGGGTACACGACGACGGTGTCAGGGGGCCACAGGTCGGCGATGGAGATTCGCTCGAAGTCCTCCGTGCCGGTGGTGACCTGACCGTCCACCGGCAGCACGAGCGCGAGCTCAGCCTCGCGCGTGGAGCGCTGCGAGCCCACGTCGAAATGCCGCAGCTCGGCGATCTCGTCGCCGAAAAATTCGAGCCGTACGGGATCGGCCATCCCGAAGCTGTAGATGTCGAGGATGCCGCCGCGCACACTGAACTGCGCGACGTCGTCCACCATGTCCACGCGCTCGAACCCGATGGACTCGAGGTGCTCCATGAGATCGCCGGGGCGGTGCACGTCGCCCTTGCGCAGCTCGAGCCGCGCGGCCGAGAGGGCGCGCGCGAGCCGGGTGCGCTCCATGACCGCGCGCGCCGTGGTGAGCAGCACGCGGATCCCGCCGCGCGCCATCCGCTCCAGCGTCTCGACGCGCTCGCCCGCGACCTCCGCGTGCGGCTCCGCTTCGCCGAACGCCTCGCGCGGTGGATAGAACGCTACCGATTCACCGTCGGCGACCGCCCCGATATCCGCCAGCCAACGCTCCGCTTCGGGCACGGCTTCGCATACGACTACGAAAAGCCGCCGCTCCAGCCGGCGCGACAGCGCGCTGACCAGGACGGCGTCGCTCGAGCCATGCAGCCCGGCGGCCCGAGCGGTCTTGCCCGGGGGTGGAATGCGGTCGAGGAGCTCCACGAAGGACGGAAGACCTTCGACCGCGGACAGCAAAAGCGGGAGAGGCATTGGGGACGTAGCAAACTAACTGCCCGCGTCTGGAGTTCCGTGAATGCGGCTCACGGAATACGAGTTGATGAGTAACCAGCAAGCCAGTTAGCCAGATGGCCAGTGCCAAGGCTCGGGCTACGTCTGGCTCACTGGCCCGCTGGCCAACTGGCCGCTCATCAACTTGGCCGTTCTCCGCACTTCGGCCCTCTATATTACCCATCCCCAGCAAAGCTTCCCCGTAGACCGATTTTCGTGGCCGAACAGGTACAGCTCGACCATATCCGAAACTTCTGCATTGTCGCCCACATCGATCACGGGAAATCCACCCTCGCCGACCGGCTGATCGAAGCCACCGGCACGCTCGGCAAGCGCGACATGAAGGCGCAGGTGCTCGACACGCTCGACCTCGAGCGCGAGCGCGGCATCACCATCAAGCTCAACGCCGTGCGCATGCAGTACAAAGCGCGGAGCGGCGAAGCCTTCGAGCTGAACCTCATAGACACGCCGGGCCACGTGGACTTCACCTACGAAGTCTCCCGCTCGCTCGCCGCGTGCGAGGGCGCGGTTCTCGTGGTGGACGCGTCGCAGGGCGTGCAGGCGCAGACGATCTCGAACCTGTTCCTCGCGCTGGACGCGGGGCTGACGATCGTCCCGGTCCTCAACAAGATCGATCTCCCCGGGGCCGAGCCCGACCGGCGCCGGGCGGAGCTGGTCGCGCTGCTGGGCGTGGATCCGGACGACGTGCTGCAGGTGAGCGCCAAGGAAGGCATCGGCGTGCCGGAGCTGCTCGAGGAGATCATCCGCCGCGTCCCGGCCCCGAAGGGCAAGCCCGCCGGCCCGCTGCGCGCGCTGATCTTCGACTCCTACTATGACAAGTATCGCGGCGCTATTCCCAGCATCCGCGTCGTTGACGGCGTGGTGAAGCCGAAGATGCGGATCGCGTTCGGCGCAAGCGCCGAGACGTACGAGGTCGCGGAAGTCGGGTATTACCAGCTTCGCCAGGTGAAGGCCGACAGACTCGGACCCGGTGAGGTCGGCTACGTCGTGGCCAACGTCAAGCACGTGAAGGAGACGCGCGTCGGCGACACCGTGTTCGACGCCGAGCATCCCGCGACGCCGCTGCCCGGCTACAAGGAAGTGCGCTCGATGGTGTTCTCGGGGATGTACCCGACCGACACGCAGGCGTACGAGCAGCTCCGTGACGCGCTCGACAAGTTGCAGCTCAACGACGGCTCGCTCTTCTTCGAGCCGGAGACCTCCACGGCGCTCGGCTTCGGCTTCCGCTGCGGATTCCTCGGCCTGCTGCACATGGAGATCGTCAAGGAGCGGCTGGAGCGCGAGTTCGATCTCGACCTCATCTCCACCGTCCCGAACGTGGAATACCACGTGTATCGCGGCGACGGGTCCATGCTCCTGCTGGAGAATCCCGCGCTGATGCCGCCGCTCTCGACCGTCGAGCGAATCGACGAGCCGTACGTGAAGGCGCGCATCGTCGCGCCGGCGGAGTACATCGGACCGATCATGACGCTCGGCACCGAGCGCCGCGGCATCTACGGCACGATGAGCTACATAGACCACGCGCGGGTGGAGTTCGACTGGGAGTTCCCGCTGGCGGAGATCATTCTCGACTTCTACGACCGGCTGAAGACGATCAGCCGCGGGTACGCGAGTCTTGACTACGACGTGCTGGACTACCGCGCGAGCGATCTCGTGAAGCTCGACATGCTCATCAACGGCGACCCGGTGGACGCGTTCTCGGTGATCATCCACCGCGACAAGGCGTACGAGTGGGGGAAGAAGATCGCGGACAAGCTGAAGGAGCTGATCCCGCAACAACTCTTCGAGGTGGTGATCCAGGCGGCGATCGGGACAAAGGTGATCGCGCGCACGCAGGTGAAGGCGCTCCGCAAGAACGTGCTCGCCAAGTGCTACGGCGGGGACATCACCCGCAAGCGCAAGCTCCTCGAGAAGCAGAAGGAAGGAAAGAAGCGCATGAAGCAGGTGGGATCGGTCGAGATTCCGCAGGAAGCTTTCCTGGCCGTTCTACAGGTGGATTGACCGCGCTCTAGCGCGCCACGCTGTCGTAAATCTCCTCGAGCCGCCTGGTCTGGCGAAGGAGATCGAAGTTGCGCGACACGTGATCCCGCCCGCTCGCGCCCATGCGCGCGCGCATGTCGCTGTCCGTGAGCAGCGCAATCAGCCGCTCCGCCATCGCGCTCTCGTCGCCCGCGGCGCAGAGGAAGCCCGTCTGCCCCTCGACGACGCCCTCGCCGTTCCCACCCGATATGGATACGACCACAGGCAGCCCGGTGGCCTGCGCCTCGACTGGGACCATGGACAGACCCTCGGCGTTACCGCTCGGCTCCACGGTGCTCGGGCCGCACAGCACGGTCGCGGCACGCATGAGGTCGCGGATTTGCCCGGGTGTGCGCACCCCCAGGAAGGTGGCCCGCACGCCGCGGTTGCTCGCCTCGCGCTCCATGTCCGCGCGCAGCGGACCGTCGCCGGCGACGACGAGCTCCGCGGCCGGAACCGCCCGCCGCACGCGCTCCATGGCGCGGACAAGATGCACGAGGCCCTTCTTCTCCACGATCCGGCCGACGAACAGCACCTGATTCGTCGCGCGCTCGCGCGCTCCGGGCGAGAAGAAGCCGGTATCCACCCCGATGTGGTGCAGCACGATCTTTTCCTCCGGACACCCTGCGTCGCGCAGGCAAGCCCCGATGAAGCGCGACACCGCGATCACCCGGTCCGCCCCGGCGAACACGCGCAGGCGCCGCCGCCGCTCGCGCCGCGAGCGCGCCACCGTGGCGATGTCCACCCCGTGATAAGTCACGAGCACGGGAATGCAAAGCGCGCGAGCGATCGCGATCGCGGGATCGCCGTTCGTGCCGAAATGAGCGTGAATCACCACCGGCCTCGCGGAAGCGATCGCCGCGAGCCACCGCCGCGGCACGCGGCCCAGCGATTTCAACAGAACCTTGGAAAGCCCCGGCAACGCGCTGTAGTCGTCGAGGAGAATACTCTGTCGACCCTCGATATACTTCGCGCCGCTGCGATCGAGCGAGTAGCCCGCGAAGACCGGCGCGTACCGCGACATCGCGCCCGCCTGAGAGGCGATAAACGTCTCCGACCACGGAAGTAGCCGCTTTCGAAAGATCAGCGCGGTCGGCCGCGTGGATCCAGCGCGCTCGCTCAGATGGTCGCTCCCGCCTCTTTGCCGCTCGCACTTGCGTGCCGGTCGATGCCGGCGGGGGTGCGCCTGCTGCATAGGTGCGCGGTCTCGTCCCGGATCGCGCGGTTGCGCTCCAGCGCCTCGGCGTTGCGATAGCCGCGCGGGTGGTCCAGATGAACGACGTGCGCGCGGTGCCGAATCTGCCGCCCGCGGATGCCGGCGTTCACGAGCCGCTCGCCGAGCTCGCGGTCGAGGCCGCCATACTCCATGCGCTCGTCGAAGCCGTTCACGGCAAAAAGATCGTCCCGCCACGACGACGCGTTGTGGCCGTTCCACGTTGCGCCGGTGGGCGTGAGGGCGTCGAGCGCGCGCGCGACCGATCCGCCCCATGCCAGACGCGCCACGCTGCGCGAGAGCGGCGCGCCGTTGCGGCGTAGCCAGCGATAGTCGGTCACGCGGTCCGCGAGGATGTCGTCCCGCGTGATGCGGCGGCTCGTCTCCAGCGGAACCTTCACATAACCGCCCGAGAGGAACCACCCGCGGCGCGCCTTCTCCCGGTGAACGGCGAGGAAATCCCGGCGGGGAATGCAATCGCCGTCCGTGAACACGAGATATTCACCCTCCGCGGCGATGATCGCCTCGTTGAGGATGGTGCACTTCCGGAAGCCGCGGTGCTCGTGCCAGACGTGCCGCAGCGGAGCCCCGAGCTGGCCGCGCACCCGCGCGATCGTGTCGCGCGTGGCGCCGTCCGATCCGTCGTCGGCCACGAGCAGCTCGAATCCGCGGTCCGTCTGCGCGGAGAATCCCCACAGCGTCTTCTCCAGCCACTCCGGCTGGTTGTAGGTCGTGACGATGACGGACAGGAGCATGCGGGTACGGTCCACCTTTATATTCGGTTCCGGGAGGAACGCTAACTCATTCGCGGCCCACAAGACACTCGATGATTCCAAAGCACCCGAACCGCTACATCCTGGGGGTCGATCTCGGAGGCACGAATATCGTCGTGGGCGCGATGCCCGAGGACGGCAGCTCCGAGCTCGCCATGCGGTCGCTGCCGACGCGCGGCGAAGACGGTCCCGCCGCGGTCGTGGATCGGATCGTCGCCATGGTCGAGGACGTCATCGCCGAGGTCATGGCAAACACGGGCGCCGCGCGCGAAGACTTCCTCGGAGTAGGCATCGGCTCGCCCGGACCGCTCGACCGCGAGCGCGGGTTGGTGATAGTCTCGCCCAACCTCGGCTGGAAGGATTTTCCGCTACGTGACGAGATCGGCTCGCGCGTGAAGATGCGCGCCACGCTCGACAACGACGCCAACTGCGCCACGCTGGGCGAGTGGTGGTGCGGTGCCGCGAAAGGTCACCGCAACGTCGTGGGGATGACCATCGGCACGGGCATCGGCGGCGGCCTGATCTTCGACGGCCAGCTGTACCATGGATCGTCGGACGCGGCGGGCGAGATCGGCCACACCACCATCGACTCCAACGGCCGCCTGTGCAAGTGCGGCAACTACGGCTGCGTCGAGGCGTACGCGAGCGGCACCGCGATCGCCATACGCGCGCGTGAGGCGCTGGCAAACGTAGAGGGCTCCACCCTGCTCGCGCTCGCCGGCGGAGATCCGGCCAATATCACCGCCCAGACCGTGTACGAGGCGGCCAGGCAGAACGACCCGATCGCGATCGAGGTCGTGCGCGAGACCGCGCGCATCCTTGGTACGGCCATATCCACGCTGATCAACATCCTCAATCCGGACATCGTGGTCATCGCCGGCGGCGTCACGCAGGCGGGTGACGCGCTGTTCGAGCCGCTGCGGAGCGAGGTGCGGCGGCGCGCGTTCAAGACCGCGGTGGACGCGTGCGAGATCGTCCCGGGAATGCTCCCCCTCTCCGCCGGCGTCGTGGGCGCCGTCGCGACCTTCAAAGCGCAGACTTTCGGGAAGGTCTAATGCCCGCGCGGCGGGTCGGGGTCATCGGCAGCTTCGTGTGGGACGAGATCCACGGCCGGGACCCGCACGACACGCCGGTGCAGGAGTGGGGCGGCATCACCTACGCACTCAGCGCCCTGGACGCCGCGCTCCCGCCCGACTGGGAAGTCGTCCCGCTGGTGAAGGTCGGCTACGACATGGCCGCGCGCGCCCGGGAATTCCTCTCCCGCCTGCAGCGCGTTGCGCCCGACGCCGCGCCCATCGAAGTCCCCCACCCGAACAACCGCGTCGTTCTCCGGTACACGAGCGCCGAGCAGAGGTGCGAGCAGCTCACCGGCGGAGTCCCCAAGTGGCACTGGCTCGGGCTCAAGCCGCTGCTCAAGGACCTGGACGCGCTGTACATCAATCTCATCAGCGGCTTCGAGCTGGATCTCGAGACGGCGCAACTCATCCGGCAAAACTTCGCCGGACCGATCTACTGCGACCTGCACTCGCTGCTGCTGGCCACGGGTCCGGACGGAATGCGCGTTCCCCAGCCGCTGCCGGGCGCAGCCGCGTGGTACGGCTGCTTCGACATCCTCCAGGTGAACGAGCAGGAGGCGGCGCTGCTCGCGCCGGATCCGATGACGCTGGCCGCGACGGCGTTCTCAGCCGGCGTGCAGTTCCTGGCGATGACCTCGGGCAGCCGGGGCGTGATTTACTTCGCGGCGCCGGGCTTTGAGCGGCTCGCCGATCTCACAAAGCTTCGCGCGCGGATGGTTCCCCACAGCGGACCGATACGGACCGCGAAAATTTCCGCAACCGCGAGCAGAGAAAAAAATGGCGATCCTACGGGGTGCGGGGATGTGTGGGGAGCGACATATTACTCTCGACTTCTCGCTGGCGAGACTTTTATCGAAGCGATCGGGAAAGCGATGGTTGCGGCGGCGCGAAATGTCGATCACAAGGGCGCGACGGGCCTTGCGAATCACTTGAGGGGGGAACTCAGCGTCCGGTGACAACTCTGATCAATGTCCCACCCACACTGGATGACAAAACCTTTGAGCAGGTTCTCGATCAGCTGGCCCCTCTCCCCGCCGACGAAAAGATCATCGTCGACGCCCGCCACACGCGCTGGGCGTCCCCGTACGGACTCACGGCGTTGCTGACGCTGGCCCAGTCTCGGCCGGACCGCCCCGGGTTTTATCCACCCGAATCGGAGACGACCGGTTCTTACTGGGCCCGCACGAACTTCTACAAGCACGCCGAGGAGCTGTACGAGTTCCACGGCAAGGCGCAGCGCTCCCCGCCGCACCGCGAGTCCGACGTTTTGCTCGAGATCACGCCAATCGTCCAGAGTGCAGACGTCCATAACGTCGTCGAGAGGATCCAGAAGAAGGCACAGGAGATTCTCATGGGCAGGCTGAACCTCGATTCCAGCTCGACCATGCGCTTCACCATGGCGCTGTCCGAGGCGTGCCAGAACATCATCGAGCACGCCGGGTGCGGCGGATGGGTGGCCGTGCAGACATACACCTGGCAGCAGCGGCTCAACGGCCGGCGCGTAGTCGTGATCGCCGTGTGCGACGCCGGAGTCGGCTTCCGCCAGTCGCTCGAGAGCTCGCCCGCGCGGCGGCTGCGCGACCGCTGGAACGACGCGATCGCGCTCGAGGACGCGGTGCTCAACGGAGTCAGCCGCTTCCCCGACAAAGGCCGCGGCCAGGGTTTCGCCGGCATGCGCAAGTTCGTCGGCCACTGGGACGGGAAGCTCTCCGTGCGGAGCGGCACCGCGCGCATCGTCGCGAGCGTCCCGGACTGGGACCCCGACGAGACCGCGCGTGAGGAAGGGCTCGCTCCCTTCCCCGGCGCCCAGCTCCAGATCACGATCCCGCAGAGGGTCGCGTAGCATGGTCAACCACATCGACCTCAGCTCGGTTCTCAAGCGCAGCGTCTGCGCGCTGTACTCGAATCTCGTGACCCGTCCCACGGGCGCCGCCGTGCGCACCGAAATCGAGCTCCAGCTCGGCCAGCTCGGTCCGCAGGCGCTCACGATCATCGACTTCTCCCACGTGGGCGCGCTCGATTTTTCCTGCGCCGACGAGATCGTCGCCAAGCTGCTCCTCTCGAGCATCGCGAACCCCGAGCGCCAGGACGTGTATTTCGTATTCAGAGGAATGACCGACTCTCATCTCGACGCCATTGAGACCGTGCTCGAGCGGCACGGACTGGCTCTGGTCTACGACCGGGGCGCGGATGACGTGCGCCTGTTCGGCGACATAGATCCGGCCTGCCGCGAGGCGTGGGAAGCAGTATTCAACTGCGGCGGCGGACCGGCTGACGAGATCGCGGCCGCGGTCGGCATCCCCTGTGACGAGGCGAGCAAGCTGCTCGAGGATCTGCGCCACCGCCGGCTGCTGATGCGAACCGACGCGGGCTACGTGGCGGTGCGTCCGGTATCTTGATGCTCGGGATGCGGCCGGCGACGATTCGCAACCTGCGCACCAGGGAGGGCGATCTCCGCGTGGCGCGCTACATCGCTACACGCCGCGGCGACCCCGAGCGCGGCCCCAAAGTCTGGATGCGCACGTCCGACGCGCTGATCCGCCTGGTGGAAAACGGCGAGCTCGTCTGGGTGTTCGGCCCCAGACGGCACGAGCTGGCCGAGCTGGTGATCGACGATTCCATCCCGGAAGGCGACGTCATCGTGCGCGACGTGGCCGGACTTTCAATCTCGGAGTACGTCCGCGTGTCCAAGCCCGATCTCGACACCCGCCCCAGCAGGAGCAGGGGCTGACCGGTCCGGAGCTGGACCGGCCGCGCGGCCTCTCGACTCTGGCGATCCACGGCGATTCCAAGCGGCTGCCGGCGGACTCTCCCGTGGGCGAGCCGCTCGTGCAATCCGTCAACTACGTGCAGGAGTTCGGCACGGAGTCGCTCAAGTACTCGCGCTACGGCAACACGCCGAACGTCGAGTCGCTCGAGCACACGCTGGCGCTGCTCGACGGCGCCGAGGCGGCGGTCGTCACCTCGAGCGGGATGGGCGCCACGGCCTGCGCAATGCTCGCGCTGCTGCGCCCCGGCGACCATCTGCTCGCGAGCGGCTGGATCTACGGCGGGACCCACCACCTGTTCACGACCGAGCTGCAATCGCTCGGCATCGAGGTCACGCTGGTGGATCCGTCCGATCCGCGCGTGTGGCGGAAGCAAGCGCGGCCGGAGACGCGGGCGATCTTCCTCGAGACTCCCGTTAACCCGACATGCCGCGTCATTGACCTCGCGCCGATCCGCAACTACACCAACGCGCAGGGGATCGCTCTCGTGATCGACTCGACGTTCGCGAGCCCGATCAATTTCCGCCCGCTCGAGCACGGCGCCGACGTTGTCATCCACTCGACCACCAAATACCTCAACGGCCACCACGACGTGCTCGGAGGAGTGGTGCTCGGCACCGCGTCGTTCGTGGACGAGGTCCGCGACAAGGTGAAGTACTGGGGGCAGGCGCCGGACCCGTTCGCGTGCTGGCTGCTCTCGCGCGGGCTCAAGACGCTTGGCGTCCGCGTGCGGCAGCAGAACGCGAGCGCGCTGGAAATCGCGCGGTGGGCGGAGAAGCAGCGCGCGATCTCGGCGGTGCATTATCCGGGGCTGAAGTCCCACCCGGATCACGCCGTCGCTCGCGCCAAGCTGTCCGGGTTCGGCGGAATGCTCGCGATCGAGTTCGCCGGCGGCGCCCCGGCAGCCGACGCGTTCCTCCGCAAGCTGAAGCTGTTCACGCACGCGGCCAGCCTCGGCGGAGTTGACTCACTCGCAATCGAGCCGCGCTTCTCCTCGCACGCGCGAATGACTGCGGAAGTGCGCGCAGAGATGGGGATCCCGGACGGATTCGTCCGGCTGAGCATCGGCGTCGAGGACGTCGAGGACCTGATCACGGATCTCGCTCAGGCGCTTTCCTGAATGATCAGGTTCCAGGGCGTCGGCAAGGAATACCCCCGCACCGGCATCGCGCTCAGCCACATCACGTTTCACCTCCGCAAGGGCGAATTCGCCTTTCTCACGGGACCGAGCGGCTCGGGCAAGTCCACCATCCTCAAGCTCGCGTACATGGAGGAGAAGCCGAGCCACGGTGACGTGCGCGTGAGCGGCCTGAGCGCCCGCGGAGCGTCGCGCCGCGATATCGCCAAGCTGCGGCGCAAGCTCGGGATCGTGTTTCAGGACTTCCGCCTGCTGGAAGACCGCTCCGCCGAAGCCAACGTCGCCTTCGCGCTGGAGGTCACCGACACGCCGAGGGCCGCGATCCAGCCGCGCGTCCATCGGGTGCTGGCGCAGGTGGGCCTGGCGTCGAAGGCCACGTCCTTCCCGCGCGAGCTTTCCGGCGGCGAGCAGCAGCGCGTCGCGATCGCGCGCGCGCTGGTCAACGATCCGTTCGTGCTGATCGCCGACGAGCCGACAGGCAACCTGGACGACCGCGCGACGCGCGGAATCTTTCAGCTCCTGCGCGACATCAACTCGACCGGCACCGCCGTCCTGATGGCGACGCACGACCTCGACCTGGTGCGGCGGACCGACTATCGCGTGATCGAGCTGAACCACGGTCGCATGGTGTACGACTCGGCCGAGCCGCCGCCTACCGAAGCGACCGGAGTCGCGCCGTGAGGCTCGCGACGCGCGAGGCGTTCACCGGCTTCCGTAAATCGCCGCTCCTGAGCGTGCTCGGGATCGTCACGATCGCGTTCTCGTTGTTCGCCTTCGGGCTGTTCGCGCTGGTGGCGCTGAACATCCGCAACGCCCTGCAGACCGTCGAAGATCGCGTCGAGATCCGCGCGTTCGTCGCCGACGGTACGTCGCCGGAAGCCATCGCGACCGCGATGGGCGACATCGGCTCGTTCCCGGAAGTGCAGCAGGTCACGTACGTGTCGCCCGAAGAAGCGCTGGTGCGCGCCAAGCAGGAGCTGCGCGAATTCAGCGACGTGTTCGAAAGCGGGTTCCTCCCCGGGTCCATGGACATCCGCCTGCGCCCCGGCTTCCGGGACCCCGCGACGGTGAAGGCCGTGGCCGACCGGGCCGGCACGTACCAGTTCGTGGACGACGTCCGCTACGGGCAGGAGTGGGTCGAGAAGCTATATCGCCTGCGAACGCTGGCGACCTTCGCGGGGCTCGCGCTCGGCGCCGCGTTCGCTCTCGTCGCCGTGATCATCATCGGCGCCACCATCCGCACCGCCGTGCTCGCCCGCAGCCGGGAGATCGCGATCATGCGGCTCGTAGGCGCGACCGACGGCTTCGTGCGCATGCCGTTTCTCATAGACGGATTCGTGAAGGGAGTGCTCGGCGGGCTGCTCGCGCTCGGCATGACGTGGTTCGCCGCACAGACAATCAGCCGTCACATGATTGAGACGGAGTTCTTCGACACGCGCGTCGCGGCGATGGGAGTGATCGCGGGCGCGCTGATCGGACTGCTGGGCAGCCTCTTCTCGGTAGGCCGGCACCTGAAGGAAGTATGAAGAGACGGTTGTTGGTGGTTGGCTGTTGGGCATTGGTTTGGTGCGTTCCGGCTCCACTGACCGCGCAAACTCCGCAAACAACCGAGGCGCGGCTGAGGGCGCAGCGTGACGAGCTGGAGCGCGTGCGGCGGGAGCGCGAGGAGTTGCAGCGGCGCATCACCGGACTTCAGCGCACCGCGCACAACCTCACGGACGAAGTCCAGCTCCTCACCCGCCAGCGGGAAGCGACCCGGCGCGTGGTGCAGTCGCTCGACCGGCAGCTCGTGGCGATCACCCAGGAGGTGCAGACCACCACCACCAGCCTCGTGCGTGCCGAGGACGAGGCGGCGATCAAGCACGCCATCCTGCGCAAGCGCGTCGCGGACATTTACAAGCGCGGCCCGCTGTTCACGGCGGAAGTGCTGCTCTCGGCGCAGTCGTTCGGCGACCTGATCGCGCGCTACAAGTACCTGCACCTGCTCGCGCAGCGCGACCGGGCGCTGGTGCGTCGCGTGGACGACCTCCAGCGGCGCATCCGCGAGAACCGCGCGCAGCTCGTGCGGCTGCAGGGCGACGTGCGGCAGAACATGCAGGACAAGGCCGACGAGGAGCAGCGGATCGCCGGGCTGCAGGAGCGCGAGCGCCAGGCGTTGCGGAACGTGCAGGCCGACACGCGTCGCACGAGAGCGCGGCTCGCCGAGCTGGAGCGCACCGCACGGCGGCTGACGAGCGTCATCGAGAACTTCGAGGCCGAGCGCCGGCGCGCGGCCGCGCGGCCTGGCGCGGCGCGCGCGCCCAGCACGATTCGCACGGCCGACCTCGGCCAGCTCGACTGGCCGGTCGAGGGCAACATCCTGTACAACTTCGGCCGCGTGGTGAACCCCAATAACACGACCACGCGCTGGAACGGGATCGGGATCGCCGCCGACGACGGCACGGCGGTCAAGTCGGTGTCGTCAGGGACCGTCGCGCTGGCCGAAGTCATGGGCACGTACGGCAACACCGTGATCATCGAGCACGGCGGCGGAGACTACTCCGTGTACGGCTCGCTCCGGACCGTGAGCGTGCGGAAGGGAGCGCGCGTCACCAAGGGACAGGTTCTCGGTACGGTCGGAGCCACCGACCCGACGTTTCCTCCCCATCTCCACTTCGAGATCCGCCGCGGCGGCCCGGCGGTCAATCCGCTGACGTGGCTGCGTGGCCGGCAGTAAGCCGGCGCCCCTCGGCGCGCACACCTCGATAGCCGGCGGGACCGGCCAGGCGCCGCCGCGCGCGAAGGCAATCGCGGCGACGGCGATGCAGATCTTCACCAAGCAGGCAAACCGGTGGGCCGAGCGCGAGTGTGTGGACGACGAGTGCGCGACGTTTACCGCCGCCCTGGCCGAGACGGACGTTGTCGCGACCTCGGCGCACGACAGCTACCTGATCAACCTCGCGTCACCCGATCCCGTGCTGCGAGCGCGGTCCATCGAGTCGTTCGTGTGCGAGCTCACGCGGACGAAAGCGCTGGGCCTGACTTATCTCGGGTCGCATCCCGGCAACTTCATGGACGAGCGCGCGAGTGGAATCGCGCGCAACGCCGAGGCGGTCGCGATCGCCCTGGACCGCGTGCCCGGGAAAGCGATGCTGCTGCTGGAGCTGACCGCGGGCGGCGGGACCGTGCTTGGCTCGACGTTCGAGGACATGGCGGAGCTGATCGCGGCGATTCCGGAGCCGGCGCGCTCACGCGTCGGAGTCTGCTTCGACACCGCGCACGCGTTCGCCGCGGGCTACGATCTCGTCGGCGATTACGAAGGCGTCTGGGCGCGGTTCGACGACGTGGTCGGCCGCGACCGTCTCCGCATGATGCACCTGAACGATTCGAAGGTCCCGCTGGGATCGCGGCGCGACCGGCACGAGCTGATCGGCGAAGGCGCGATCGGCGAGGGCGCTTTCCGCCGCATCATGAACGACGAGCGGCTAGCGAATATTCCGAAGGTGATCGAAACGCCCAAGCTGGACGATGCGGAGGCGACGGATCGGAGGATGCTGGAGCTGTTGAGGAGCTTCGCGGAGTGATGAGTGATGAGTGATGAGTGATGAGTGATGAGTGATTAGTGACTGCACCGTCGGTCTTACTAATCACCAATCACTAATCACTAATCACAGTACGTGCCTCACGTCCTCGGCGATTTCCTCGGGTCTCAACCCCGGGGGAAAGACGAATCGGATTCGCCCCCTCGAGTCCACCAGATACACGCGGCTCGGATGCACCATGGCCGCGTGGCCGGACGGCAGCGTATCCTGGGCGAAGGCGGTGACTCCGAACCCTTGCGCGACCGCGGCGATCTGATCGGGCGAGCCCGTCAAGCCCACGAAGGCGGTGTCGAATTTCGCCAGATATTGCTCGACCACCTCGGGGGTGTCCGTCTCCGGGTCGATCGTGACGAACACGAAGTTCACGTACAGCGCCGCGCTGCCCAGCGCTTCCTTCACCCGCTTCCAGTCGCCCAGCGTAGTGGGACAGATGTCCGGACAGTTGGTGTAGCCGAAAAAAACCAGCGACGCCCTTCCCCGCTCAGCTCCGATCGAGAAGCGCGAGCTGTCGTCGCGCACAAGCGGCTCGATGGGGGCGGTCACCATCGGGTTGAGTGGAACGCCGTAGAACTTGTATTCGTCGCGGCAGCCACTCAGGAGGAGCAGACACGATGCGGCTCCAACGGCTCGGGCGGACTGGCGCAGCAGGCGTCGACTCATGTGTGTCCTCCGATATCGCTGCTGGTGGATCGTGAAATCTAGGCCGTGGCGCCCAGGGAACGCGGCTCTGGATCGGGAGTCGAACAAATTCCTCGCCGGCGGGTCTAATTGGTGTGGGAGTTGCAGCGCCCCGGCTGTTTCGCGGGCTTTGAATCCTTGAAGACCGCATCCACCGCAGCCGTCGGTATCTTTCCGCAGACATGAGCCTTATCGCACTCCGTCGCCGAACGCTCGCCAGCCTTGTCGCCGCCGTCCAGCTTGCACTGCTGGTGGCGTTGAGCGTTGCGCACGCGACGGCGAGCAGCGAGCTCGGGGCACCGGCACATGTCGAGGACACATCCGGGAGCCAGTGCAGCACCGCCCACGTCGACGAGTGCATCGTCTGCCGTCACCTGTCCACGAGCGCGACGAAGAGCCCGGCCCCGCCGTCGATCGCCGCCCGCTCGGCTAGCGCGCAGCCCGGAGCGGTCAGCGCGCTCGCCGCCCGCTCGCTCTCCCCCCACGCATTCCGATCGCGCGCACCCCCTGACCTGAGCGCTTGACGTACGCCGGAGCACTTCGCTCCCGGCGAAAGCTCAGTTCAGGAGACCCATAAATGCGCTTGTTGGCAACAACTACGAATCTCTCAGCCGCCGCGATGCTGTGCGCCGGTCAGCTCACTGCCCAGCAGACTCCCGACACCACTGCCGCGACGCCAGATACCGTGCAGCAGCCGTCAGTGACCGCTCGCGCTGCGACGTACATGAACATCGGCTTCACGGCCCTGGTGGACGCGGGCTGGTCCACGGAGCGGAATGTCCCCTCGCTGCAGCTCGGCGATCATGATCCGCGCGTGCGCGGATTCACGATCCCGAACACCGAGCTGACGCTGGACGGTGCGGTCGATCCGTACTTCAAAGGCTTCACCAATATCGTCTTCAAGCTCGACGAAGGTGGTGAAACCGGCGTGGAGCTGGAGGAGGCCTTCCTCCTCACGACCTCACTGCCCGCGAATTTGCAGCTGAAGGTCGGCCAGTTCTTCACGGAGTTCGGCCGGCAGAATACGCAGCATCCGCATTCCTGGGCCTTCGTCGATCAGCCGCTCGTACTCAACCGGATGTTCGGACCGGAGGGACTTCGCAGCCAGGGCATGAGACTCTCGTGGCTCGCGCCGACGCCGTTCTATACCGAGGCGATGCTCGGCGTGATGAACAGCGTCGGTGGAACCACTTTCAGCTTTCAGTCCGACGAATCCTCGGAGATTCACGGGGGTGTAGCACCCGAGCCGGCGGTAGAGTCGCCGGGGGACATGCTGATCGTGCCGCGCATCGCCAGCTCGTTCGAGCTGACGGGGACCCAGACATTGCTGTTCGGCGTGTCCGCTGCGCTGGGGCCGAATAATTCCGGGCCGTCAGCCAGGACCCGGATCTTCGGCGTGGACGCCTACTACAAATGGAAGCCCGCCGCGGCGCAGCAGGGTTTTCCTTTCGTGTCGCTCCAGGTGGAAGGGCTCGCCCGCCGATACGAAGCGGCCGAGCGGGAGGCGGCAGAAGACGCGTCGATCGTCTTGCCGAACGAGACACTGCGCGACCGCGGCTGGTACGGCCAGCTGTTGTACGGCGTTCGGCCGAGGATCGTCGCCGGCCTTCGCGCCGATGTCGTGTCCGGCGACGAGGCCTCGTTCGCTTCCGAGCTGCGCACCGATCGATTCCGGCTTTCGCCCAACATGACCTGGTATCCGACTGAGTTCTCGAAGATCCGCCTGCAGTACAACTACGACGACAGAAAGAGCGTGGGAACCGACCACTCGGTCTGGATGCAGTTCGAGTTCCTGCTCGGCGCCCATGCTTCTCACAAATTCTAGAGGTCCATTTATGAACAAGCTCACTGCAATCAAGCTCGCGACAGTCGCGCTGATCGCGCTGATCGCGCTTACCGGAACGGCGGCCTCGTCCGCCGCAAGGCTGCGCGTCGTCGCTACCACGCCGGATCTCGCCGCGATCGCGCGGGAGATCGGCGGCAGCGCGGTCGAGGTGACCGCGCTGGCGAAGCCGACGGAGGATCCGCATTACGTCGACGCGAAGCCCAGCCACATCGTGACCCTCAATCGCGCTGATGTGCTGATCGAAGGCGGTGCAGAGCTCGAGCTCGGCTGGCTGCCGCCGTTGCTCGAGAGCGCGCGCAACTCCAAGATCGGGTCCACGGCTCCCGGCAGAGTCGTGGCGTCGCAGGGAATCAGGATGGCCGAGATTCCCACGACATTCGATCGGTCGCGGGGAGACGTCCATTCCCTGGGGAATCCGCATTTCCTGATCGATCCGCTGAGCGCCAAGGTCGTCGCCGCCAACATTGCCACTCATTTCGCGCAGGCCGATCCCGCGTCGACGGCGCTGTACCGGACGAATCTCACGAGCTTCATGGCCCGGATCGACGCGAAGCTCCGCCAGTGGGAAGGGCAGCTCGCTCCTTTCAGAGGCGCGAAAATCGTGACCTATCACAAGGACTTCGTGTACTTCGCGAATCGGTTCGGCCTTGAGGTCCTCGAGACGCTGGAGCCGAAGCCCGGCATCGCGCCCTCTCCAGCGCACCTCGCGCAAGTCATCAGCGCGATGAAGGCCGCCAATGTCCGCGTGATACTCGTGCAACCGTACCAGAATCGGCGAACCGCCGAGACGATCGCGCGCCAGACCGGGGCGCGCGTACTGGACATCCCGCAGCAGCCTGGCGCGCGCAGGAACACCACGACGTACTTCGACATGATGGACTACATGGTCACCACGCTCGCGACGGCCCTTCGGGGAGGCTGACAGTGAACGTGCAAATCGTGTGGGAAGTCATGAAGTGGCCGCTGGCAGCATGCCTCCTGCTGCCCCCGTTGCTCGCATATCTCGGACTGCACGTGGTCAAGCGGGAGGTCATTTTCGTCGATCTTGCGCTCGCGCAGGTTGCCACGCTGGGCACCTGCGTAGCGCTGCTCCTGGGCTATCACTTCGACGACCGCGTCACCTTCTGGATTTCGCTCGGCGTGACGTTCGTGGGCGCGGCCTTCTTCAGCTGGTCACGCAGTACCCGCAAGAGTGATGTTCCGCAGGAGGCGATCATAGGCATCACTTTCGTCGTCGCCGCCGCGGGAGTGATTCTCCTCCTCAGTCGCGTGGCCGGAGGAAAGGAGGAGCTCGAGCATCTGTTGACTGGAGACATCCTGAACGTCACGAAGGGCGAAGTGGGGCAGCGGGCAGTCCTCTTCGCCGCGCTGGGCGCTTTCTACGGCGCGTTCCATCGCAAGTTCGCGCTCATCTCCTCCGATCCGGCGCAGGCCTTCGCGCAGGGCATGCGCGTCCGGCTGTGGGATTTCCTGTTTTATGCCGCGTTCGCGATAGTCGTCGTAAGCTTCGTGCGGGTCGCCGGCGTGCTGCTGACGTTCGCGTACCTGATCGTGCCCGCGGTGTGCGGCGTGATGCTCGCCCGGCGATGGATCCATCAGCTCGTGGTCGGATGGGCCACAGCCGCTGTCGCGAGTCTGCTCGGACTCTGGGCGTCGTACCAGATGGATCTGCCGACGGGGGCAGCGATCGTGGCCACCTGCGGCTTACTGCTGGTCGTCGTCGCGGTCGCCTCGACGCTGCGGCCGCAAGCGCCTGCGTGAGCTGACGGGGCTTCGGATCCGCCGAGCTTGGGCTCGCGAGACCAGGATCTACCCGCCGTTCCGTTCCACCCGCGCCGCGCCCCCGATAGATTCGCAGGATGAAGCGCAAAGAGGCTCTCGACTACCACACCTCCGGACGGCCGGGCAAGATCGCGGTCGTCCCCACCAAGGCTCTCAACAATCAGCGCGACCTCGCCCTCGCATACACGCCTGGCGTAGCCGAGCCGTGCCTCGAGATCGCAAAGAATCCCGAGGACGTCTACAAGTACACGGCCAAGGGAAACCTCGTCGCCGTCGTGAGCAACGGAACCGCCGTGCTCGGCCTCGGCAACATCGGCGCGGCGGCGGGCAAGCCGGTGATGGAAGGAAAAGGCAACCTCTTCAAGCAGTTCGCCGATCTCGACGTCTTCGACCTCGAGATCGGCTCGGAAGACCCCGACGACGTGATCAGGTTCTGCCAGCTGCTCGAGCCCACCGTCGGCGGCATAAACCTCGAGGACATCCGCGCGCCGGACTGCTTCTACATAGAAGAGACGCTTCGCAAGACTCTCAAGATCCCCGTCTTCCACGACGATCAGCACGGCACCGCGATCATCTCCGGCGCGGCGTTGCTCAACGCGCTGGACATCGCCGACAAGCGGATCAAATCGGTCCGGGTCGTATTCTCCGGGGCCGGCGCCGCGGCGATCGCTACGGCGGAGCACTACGTCCGGCTCGGCGTCCAGCGCGAAAACATCCTGCTGTGCGACAGCCACGGAGTCGTGCACGACGGCCGCAAGGATCTCGATCCGTACAAGTTGCGATTCGCGGTCAAGACCAAGTTGCGGAACATCACCGAGGCGCTGAAGGGCGCGGACGTCTTCGTCGGGCTCTCGATCGCGGGCGCCGTGACGGGCGACATGATCGCGGGCATGGCGGAGCGACCGATCATCTTCGCGCTCGCCAATCCCGTGCCCGAGATCCTGCCGGACGAAGTCGCGGCCGTGCGGTCCGACGCGATCGTGGCCACCGGGCGTAGCGATTACCCGAACCAGGTGAACAACGTCCTCGGCTTCCCGTTCATCTTCCGCGGGGCGCTCGACTCGCGCGCGACGGAAGTGAACGAGGCGATGAAGATGGCCGCCACGCGCGCGCTCGCCGCGCTCGCCAGGGAGAATGTGCCGGAGAGCGTGTCTCGGCTGTATGGGCTCCGTTCGGTCAAGTTCGGCCGCGAATACCTGATCCCCTTCCCTTTCGATCCCCGCGTACTGCTGTGGGTCGCGCCGGCGGTCGCGTGGGCCGCGGTCGCGAGCGGAGTCGCCAAGGAATTCATAGATCTCGACGACTACCGAAACCAGCTCGAGGCGCGGCTCGGCCGCGCGCGCGGGCTGATGCGCGGCATCATGATGCGCGCGACGCAGGACCCGAAGCGGATCGTATTCCCGGAGGGAGAGGAGCCGAAAATCATCCGCGCGGCGCGGCTGCTCGCGGACGAAGGGATCGCCTATCCGATCCTGCTCGGCAACCGCGAGGCGATCGAGGCGTCCGCTGCGGCGAACGCCATCTCGCTCGCCGAGATAGTCATCGAGGATCCGGCCACGTCGCCGCGGCGCGAGCAGTACGCGCATTACCTGTGGCAGCGGCGGCAGCGCAAAGGATTGAGTCACGCCGAGTCGCTGCAGCGGCTGTTCAACGGCAATTACTTCGGGTCGGTGATGGTCGCGCTGGGCGACGCCGACGCGCTGGTCTCGGGCGTCAACATGCACTACCCCGAGACGATCCGTCCCGCGCTCGAGGTGATCGGGGCACACCCCAAGGCCGGCGTCGTCAGCGGGCTGTACATGCTTGTCTTCGACAAGCACGTTATTTTCTGCGGGGACACCACAGTCAACATAGATCCGTCCGCCGAGCAGCTAGCGCAGATCGCGTTTTCTGCGGGGAAGATCGTGCAGACGTTCGGAATCACGCCGCGAATAGCGCTGCTGTCGTTCTCGAACTTCGGATCCGTTCGCCACCCGGAAGCGGAGAAGATGGCCAGAGCGGTGGCGCTGCTGCGCGAGCGCGACCCATCGCTGATGGTGGACGGCGAGATGCAGGCGGACACCGCGCTGGACGAAGCGACTCTCGCGAGCTCGTATCCGTTCAGCACGCTGAAGGAGCGGGCGAACGTCCTGATCTTCCCGAACCTCAGCGCGGGCAACATCGCGTACAAGCTGCTCAACCATCTTGGCGGCGCGACGGCGATCGGCCCGATCCTGGTCGGGATGAATCGTCCGGTGCACGTGCTCGAGCAGGGCGCGGACGTGCAGGAGATCATCAACATGTCGGCCGTGGCCGTGATAGACGCGCAGGAGCGCACCGGCCCGGGCAGACTCGGACGAACCGATAACGAAGAGGCGGCTGGCGCGCGCGCCTGACGCTGGAGATAGCAGGAATGCCGACTGATACGAAGCCGAAAACGGCGGGGACGATTCGCGAGCGAGGGCAGAGCCTCGCCGGACAGGGGCTGCACCCGTCCGGCGAGGTGCACTGGAATCTGGTGGGGCCGGAGCTGATGGCCGCGGCCGCGCGGCGCGGCGAGGGAGAGTTCGCGGAGATGGGCCCGTTCGTGGCCAACACGGCCCCGCACACCGGCCGCTCGCCCAACGACAAGTTCGTCGTGCGCGACCCGGTCTCCGAAAAGGACGTGGACTGGGGCAAGGTCAACCAGCCGATCTCTCCCGAGCACTTTACCGCCCTGCTGGCCGACGTGCGCAAATATCTCGACGGTACGGCCGAGCTGTTCGTCGAGGACCTGCACTGCGGCGCCGACCCAGCGTACCAGCTGTCGGTACGGTACGTGTCGCCCAACGCGTGGCACATGGCGTTCGTGCGCAACATGTTCATTCGGCCAGAGCCCAGCGCGCTGGCGACGTTCGACCCGAACTTCACTGTGCTGCACGCGCCGGAGTTCGAGGCGACGCCCGCTAAGCACGGCACGCGCACCGGCACGTTCATCGTGCTGAATCTTACCGAGCGCATGATCCTCATCGGCGGGACGCGCTACGCCGGCGAGCTCAAGAAGTCCATGTTCACCGTCATGAACTACATGCTGCCGAAGCAGGGCGTGCTGTCCATGCACTGCTCCGCGAACTCGGGCGACGGCGGGGACACCGCGCTGTTCTTTGGCCTGTCGGGCACGGGGAAGACGACGCTATCCGCGGATCCCGAGCGGCATCTGATCGGCGACGACGAGCACGGCTGGTCGGGCGACGGCGTGTTCAACTTCGAGGGCGGCTGCTACGCCAAGGTGATCAACCTCTCGCCCGAGGGCGAGCCCGACATTTATAGGACGACGCAGATGTTCGGCACCATCCTCGAGAATGTGGTGCTCGATCCCGTCACCAAGCAGGTGAAGTTCGAGGACAAGTCCATCACCGAGAACACGCGCGCGTCGTATCCGCTGCACTACATCCCGAAGTCGGTGCCAAACGGGCGCGGCGGACATCCGAAGAACGTGATCTTTCTGACGGCTGACGCGTTCGGCGTGCTGCCACCGATCGCGCAGCTCACGCCTGAGCAGGCGATGTACTACTTCCTGTCCGGCTACACCGCGAAGGTCGCCGGCACCGAGCGGGGCGTGACCGAGCCACAGGCGACGTTCAGCGCGTGCTTCGGCGCGGTGTTCCTCGTGTGGCATCCCACGAAGTACGCGGAGATGCTGGGTGAGCTGTTGCGGAAGCACGGGTCGAAGGTGTGGCTGGTGAACACCGGCTGGAGCGGCGGTGCGTTCGGCGTGGGCCACCGCATGAAGCTCAAGCACACGCGCGAGATGATCTACGCGGCGCTCGGCGGCAAGCTCGACAACGTGACGTTCGACGCGGACCCGATCTTCGGCCTTCGCATTCCCGCGGAAGTGCCGGGTGTGCCGCGCGAGGTGCTGCATCCGCGCGAGACCTGGTCCGACGGCGCGGCGTACGACGAGCAGGCAAAGAAGCTGGCGGGGATGTTCCGGGAGAACTTCGAGAAGTTCGACGGTGTGAGCGACGAGATCCGCAAGGCGGGGCCGCCCGAGGGCTGATCACCTTCACTGCGGCAGCCCGAGAAAGGGCCAAGGCATCCGGGACCACCTCGCACCGAATCACGGGAATATTCCACGGTCATCATAAGCCCGAGCGACCTTGGTGATTGCGCTGATGTAGCCCGCGGTTCGCAGGTCCACCGTGTGCCGAAGGCCAAGTTCGCGGTTCTCGTGAAATGACTGCGCCATCGTGTCCTCCAGCCCCGAGTTCACGAGGTCCAGCTCGCCGGCACCCGCGCTCACCGCGGCCAGCACGTCGGACGGAATCGACAGGGATGTCAGCGCCTCGACAGCCTGGAGCATCTTGCGATTACTGGCCTCCTCGAAGCGCTTTCCCATGCGACCGAAACGAACGTGTGAGAGGTTCTTTAGCCACTCGAAGTACGATACGGTCACGCCGCCCGCGTTGAGCCACAGGTCCGGCAGCACGAGCACGTTGCGCTCCAGCAGCTTCTCGTTCGCATCAGCCGTCACCGGGCCGTTCGCGCCCTCCGCGATGATTCGCGCGCGTACGCGGTCTACATTGGCGATCGTGATCTGAGTCTCCAGGGCGCACGGCGCGAGAATGTCGCATTCGAGCTCCAACGCCTCGCTGGATGTTGGAAGATTCCTGGCGCCGGGAAAGTCGAAGATCGAGCCGGTCTTCGCCCTGTGCGCCACCACGTCGTCCACATCGAGCCCCTTGGGGTTGTGAATCGCGCCTTCCCGTTCCGCGAGGCCGATCAGCACGGCGCCGCCGTCGCGAAGGAATTTCGCCGCATGGTAGCCGACGTTGCCCAGCCCCTGCACCACCACGGTCTTGCCGCTGAGCCCCGGCGGCATGCCCCGCGAGGTCATGTCGGCTGCCACGTTGCACGCTTCGCGGACGCCGAAGAAGACGCCGCGCCCCGTCGCCTCGAGCCGACCACGGATTCCCCCCTGCGCCAGCGGCTTGCCCGTCACACAACCCAATCCGTCGATCGCCTTGGGCTCGAGTGCGAGATACGTGTCCGCAATCCATGCCATCTCCCTTGGTCCGGTTCCATAATCCGGCGCGGGAACGTCGAGACCGGGACCAATGAAGTTCTTCGCGGCCAGCTCGTACGTGAATCGCCTGGTGATGCGCTCGAGCTCCGGCTCCGAGAACTCGGCGGCGTCGATCTTGACCGCGCCCTTGGCCCCACCGAACGGGACGTCGACGATGGCACACTTGTACGTCATGAGCGCGGCGAGCGCGGTGACTTCGTCCTCGTTGGCGAGCTTTGCGTACCGGATTCCCCCCTTCGTCGGCATCCGGTGCGTGCTATGTTGCGCGCGCCATCCGTGGATCACGCGCACCGAACCGTCGTCGCGCCGAAGAGGGAACGCAATGTGATACACGCTGTTGCAGTGCTTGATGTGCTCGAGCAGGCCGGTGGGAAGCCCGGTGTAGGGTGCGGCCTTGTCGAAGTAGCGGGCGACCTGCTCGAAAAAACGCACGGGCTGGCTCATGGCGGTCCTCAGCTCGGGAGAGTCGGATGATTAATTGCTCGACGCCAACTCCGCTAATATGCTTGGTATCGCGATGGTGACCATCCACCCCGCCAGGCCGATGCCGCACCTCAACGCGATTCCGCACGCTATCGCGGTTGCGTGAGAACCAGCCCCGCGGTATGCTCTGCCGCACACGTTCACACGCGAGCCACAAATCCCGCGATTAGAAGAGGTCCGCGCCGCCCTCTCGACCAGCTACGCCATCGAGCGCGAGATCGGCGCTGGTGGAATGGCCACCGTGTACCTTGCCCGGGACCTCAAGCACGACCGGCAGGTCGCTGTGAAGGTGCTCCGCGGCGAGCTCGCGTCCACCCTCGGCAAGGACCGCTTCCCGCGCGAGATCCGCATCATCGCTCAGCTCTCGCATCCGCACATCCTCCCGCTCCACGACTCGGGCGAGGTCGGCGGCAT
>JBPPMH010000163.1:0-38713 GCA_051305945.1 Gemmatimonadaceae bacterium | reverse complement strand
GCCGTCCAGGACGTGCTCGTAACCCAGCCCCATCGGCTGAATCTCGGTGGACATCCGCGTCTGGAAGTCGCCGTCCTTCACTGCCGTCACAGTCACGGTCGGTTGGGACCGGATGAACGTCTGCACGATGAAGCTGCCGTCGGTGGTCGCGAGTGTCTTCTCGTCTTTGACGAACTGCATCGAGGAATTGACGAACCGCGCGCCCGCGGCCAGCGCCGCCTCGTTCGCGCGCAGCAGGAGCCCGACCTTGTCGTCGATGGACACGGTGAACGGGTCGATGCGCGCCGGACTGTGCCATTCCACGTCCCCGACCGGCGTCACCGGCGCCAGCACGTGCGGCCGGAGTTGGGCGGCCCTGTTCGCGCGGGCCTGCGCGACCGCGGCGCGCGCCGCGGCCGCGATCTCATCGCGGTTGAGCCGGTTGCTCGCAACAAACCCCCACGCCCCGTCCACGAGCACGCGCACGCCGAAGCCGAAGGTCTCGCTCGACTGCAGCCCCTGCACTCTTCGCTCACGCGTCGAGATCCCCTGATCCTGCCGGCTCGAGATGCGCACGTCCGCGTACTGCGCGCCCGCGCCTCTCGCCGCGTCCAGCGCGACCATCGTCAGCTCGCGGAACAGTGGATCGCCCACGCTCGGCCTCGTACGAGGCGCGAGCGCGCGCGCAAGCGGGTCGCTTATGAGCGGAGCGCCAACCGCGACCGCGGAAACGGTCTTTACGAAATCTCTGCGTGATGTCATGGAGTCACTCCAGTGTATCGGCTGGAGCGACTCGGCTCGGGTGTCTCATGCAGGCGCGTCTTAGCGAGCGCAGTTTGCTCGCGTAGCGCCGAAATGAGATACCCGAGCCGAGTCGCTCCAGTCGGGCGCGACAGAAACTGGCCGCTTAGACCGCGTCGCTGAGGCTCGTGAAGTTGAAGTCGCGCGCCTTGATCGGCGGCACGATAATCACTCCCCCGCCCTGGCCGCTCTCGCTCGAGTTGACGCGCATCGGCGCACCCATCGCCTCGATGTTGTTGAGCATGAAGATGGGCGACTCGTTCCAGCGGAAGTTCTTGATCGCCTGAGTGATTCTCCCGTTCTCGACCAGGAACGTCCCGTCCCGCGTCAGACCGGTGAAGAGGATCGTGCGTGGGTCCACCGGACGGATGTACCAGAGGCGCGTGACCAGAATCCCGCGCTGCGTGCTCGCGATCATCTCCTCTATCGAAGAGTTGCCTCCGCTCATCCGGAGAACGCCCGAGCCCGCCGTCGGCTGCACGCCCTGCTTCTGCGCCCAAAACCGGTCGTAGTTCAGATTCCTGACGAAGCCGTTCTCGATCCAGACGACACGCTCGGTCGGCAAGCCCTCGCCGGTGAACAGGCCGCCACGTCCGGCCGGATCCAGCGGGTCCGAGACGACGGTAACGCGCTCGTCCACCACCTTGGTCCCCAACTTGTTTCCGCCTCCCTGCTTCGAGAAGAACGACCTCCCCTCGTCGGCGCTGCGGGCGTTGAGCGAGAAAGCCATGAGCTGCACCAGGTTCGCCACGGCAGTCGGCTCGAGGATTACGGTATAGCGGCCCGGCTCGACCGCCACCGGATTGCGCGATCGCACCGCCTTGTCGATCGCGCGCGCGCCCAGAGCCGCCGCGTCGAGCTCATTCCATTCGTCGTGCGCGCTGCCGGCCCAGCCCGAGCCGGTGCCGTCGGGAGTGCGGACGGTCGTAGACATCGCGGCCGAGGAGCCGCGGCTGTACGCGAACAACCCCTTGTTGTTGGCGATGGCGAACGATCCGACGTCGGACTGCATGTACCCGGTTGACACCAGCCCGGCCGCTCGCGCGGGCTCGGACACCGCCCTGACCGCGGCGGCGCGCTGCTCCGGCGAGGGCGTTTCCATCTGGGACGGATCCGGCCGCGTGGCGTACGTCTGCGGCCCCAGCTCAGGCATCAGCTCCGGGTCTTCGGGCGCGAGCCGGGCGAGCGCTTCCGCCCGCGCGACGACAGCGGCCAGCGACGCGTCGTCGAGCTTGTTGGTATTCGCGTTCGCGACCCGCTTGCCGAACACGCTGCGCACCGTAATCTCGGCGTCGTAGTTGTCGCCCGACGTGGATACCTGATTGTCGGCGAAGCGCGTGTTGGCCCGCGCGCCGCTGCTGATGATGACTCTCGTTTCGTCGGCTTTCGCCGCCGCCAGCGCGCGCCGGGCAATGGCTTCCGATTCTTCGCGGGTGAGGAAGCCCGCGGGGGCGTACAGCGATCTGGGCTTGCTCACGCGGTCCTCCCGGTATTGATGACGTTGATTTGCTTGTGGCGCGTCGGCGGACAGCCGTGACTCACCGCGTTGGACTGGCTCGGCTGACCCTTGCCGTCGTTGAATGCGCCGCACAGCACGTAGGAATCCTTGCCGCCGATCATGTCCATGGCGTTCCAGAACTCGGGCGTCCGCATCTGGTAGGCGACATCCTTGAGCATGCCGACGATCTTGCCGTCCTTGACTTCATAGAAAACCTGGCCGCCGAACTGCGCGTTGTACCGTTGCTGATCGATCGAGAAGGAGCCTTCGCCGACGATCGCGATCCCGCGTTCGGTCGCGGCGATGATGTCTTCGTAGGAGATGTTCTGCTCGCCGGGGAGCAACGACACGTTTGGCATCCGCTGGAACTGGACGTCGGCCCACGACTGCGAGTACGAGCAGCCGTGCGATCGCGTCTGCTGCCCGTTCTGCTTGTACCACCAGTCGAGCCACATCGCTTGCTCGCGCGTCGTCTGGTAGTCGTTGAAGATGCCGTTCTTGATGATCATGAAGTCTTCCGGCTTCACGCCCTCGTCGTCCCAGCCGACCTGCGCCAGCGAGCCCTCCTGCGAGCGGTCGCCCTGCACGTTCATGAACTCCGGGCCGTACTTGAACTTGCCGAGGAAATCTTCCGGCGGAGCGATGAAGCTCGTGCCGGCGTAGTTGGCCTCGTAGCCCATCGCGCGGTCGAGCTCGGTGGGATGGCCGATGGACTCGTGGATCGTGAGAAAGAGGTGCGTCGGATGCAGGATGAGATCGTAGCGCCCGACCTCGACCGGCTTGGCGCTGAGCTTCTGGACTGCTTCCTCCGCCCACTTCGGCGCGTTCTCCACCAGCTTGCCGTCGAGTACGTGCTCGTAGCCCTTCCCGTGCGGCTGGATGTCGGTCGACTGCCTCGTCTGGAAGTCGCCCTTGGCCATGTCCACCGCGGTTACCGTCATGCTCGGCTGCGAGCGAATGATGGTCTGGACGATGAAGCTGCCGTCCGTCGTCGCGAGCGTCTTCTCCTCTTTCATGAAAAACATGCTGGAGTTGACGAAGCGCGCGCCCTGCACCTGCAGCGCGGCCGCGTTGGCGGCGAGCAGCAGCTGAGCCTTGTCTTCGATCGAGACCGTGAACGGGTCGATGCGGGCCGGGCTCTTCCATTCGACGTCGCCCGCCGGCGTGACCGGCGCGAGCACGTGCGGCTTGAGCTGGGCGGCGCGGTTGGCACGCGCCTGCGCGACAGCCTGCCGCGCCGCGGCGGCCACGTCGTCGCGGGTCAGCCGGCTGCTCGCCGCGAATCCCCAGGCGCCGTTCACCAGCGCGCGGACTCCGAAGCCGAAGGTCTCGCTCGACTGCATCCCCTGCACGCGCGCCTCGCGGGTGAAGATGCCCTGATCGTTGCGGTTAGAGATGCGGATGTCGGCGTACTCGGCGCCGGCTCCCCTCGCCGCTTCCAGGCCGACCATCGCCAGCTCGCGGAACAGCGGATCGCCCACGCTCGAGGTGGCTGTCTTCGTGATTCCCGCGAACAGCTTCTCGGGGTCGAACCCCTTGCCGATCGCGCCGTTCGCGACGGCGACGGCGGACATCGCCTTGAGAAAGTCCCTGCGTTTTTGAGTCACAAGCCGTGTTCTCCTGAAAAAGACGCTGCGTGAAGATCCATCAAAGCAAAGTCAGAGGTAGCCAAGCCACCAGTCCCTGCGGCGTGCCTTCACCCCCGCGAACCACCGGCACAACGGATAGAGGAGAATTGTGCCCGCGATCCACGCCAGGTATGTGACACCGAGACCGAAGCCGAAGTTCGCCGAGGGCGGGCCGTCCAGGCCGCCGGGAACCGGTTTCCCCGCGGCGACGTGCAGGCCGATCCCGATCAGATGGGCCGTGTACCACTGCAATATGTAGAAGAACAGCGGCACGCGGCCGAAGATGAGCAGCGCACGGCCGATCGCGTTGCGAACGGGGCGCTCGAACCACCAGAGCGCGAGCATCGCGGGTCCCAGCGTCATCAGCAGGAACAGCAGCGACGGCGGGTACTTCGTGACGTTCAGGAATGAGAGTGCGGTGAATACGGCCGACTTCTGAACAGTCCAGCGCGACGGGTCGCCATAAAAGTTCAACGCGCGAATCACCAGAAACGCTGCGGTGAGCCAGAGCCCCAGGCGGAGAAGAATCGCGCGCCGCCGGCCCGGATCGAGGTCGTATATCGTGCCGAACGCGTACCCCGCCGCCATCACGCCCACCCAGGGAATCAACGGGTAGAGGACGTATACAATCGGCGAGGGGAAACCAGCGACGGGAAAAGCGCCCTGCTGATGCAGCACCATCCACAGCTTCGAAGCCGCGTCGGGCACCGGGGACGCAGGGCCCTGCCACTGCGCCACCTGAATAGGATCGAGCAGGTTGTGCAGCAGCACCATCGCGACGCCGAACCCGCCTACGACCTTGAGGGGCAAATAGATCAACCCGGCGAGCACGATCATGGACCATCCCAACACCCAGATCACCTGCGCCACGCCGAGGAAGCTGTAATCCAGATTGAAGAAGACGCCGAAGCGGACGACCGTAAACTCGAGCAGGATCAGCCAGAGCCCCCGGGTCCACAGAAATCGCGAGAGCTGCGCCTTGGTCTTGCCGCGTGACAGCTGGAGATACGCGCTCGTGCCCGCGAGAAAAACGAAGATGGGCGCACAGAAATGCGTGATCCAACGCGTGAGGAAGAGCGCGGTACTCGTGCGAGTCAGATCGGTCGGGTCGAACTGCAGCGCGCCCCAATGGGTGAAATCGCGCGTGTGATCCAGCAGCATGATCACCATGACGATGCCGCGGAGGAGGTCCACCGAATCAATTCGCGACCTGGGCGCGGCGGCGGGGGGATACGCCTCTCCGGGGATGCGCCCGGTCGTCGGATCTACGGTCGAAGTGGGCATGAGGCCGGAGAAGATACCTGGCTATAGGAACTGAGGCGAGCGTTGTGCGTTCCGCTTGCCTTTCCCCCCGTCCCGTCCGAGGTTTCGAAGCCCTAGCCCATTCCTTTCAGTCATAGCCTTCAGATGATCTCGTTGCCCTGCTTCTCCGTTCGCGATTTCGTCGGTTGCTTCTCGGTCGTGGCGCTCGCGTGCGCTCCGCTCCCCGCCCAACGACCCGCGGCGCCGGCTCCCGTCGGCACCCGGCCGATCGACTGGACCGCGCTCGCGGACGAGACCACGCGGATCATGGCCGATTACCTGAGAATCGACACCAGCAATCCGCCCGGGAACGAGCTGGCCGGCGCGCTCTATCTCAAGGACATCCTCGAGCGGGAAGGATTCGAAGTCCAGCTGCTGGACACCGCCGAGCTCGGCGCGGGACGGGCCAACCTCTACGCGCGGCTGAAGGGAAACGGCTCCAAGAAGGCGATCGCGCTCGCCCACCATATAGATGTAGTGCCCGCGACTCCGTCCTTCTGGACGGTCCCGCCGTTCTCCGGCGAGATCCGCGACGGATATCTCTGGGGACGTGGCGCGCTGGACATGAAGGGGCACGGAATCGTGCAGCTCATGGCGCTGATCGTGCTGAAGCGGAGCGGTGTGCCGCTCAACCGCGACATCGTCTTCCTCGCCAATGCCGACGAAGAACTCGGCTCGACAGGCGCCGTCGTGTTCGTTCAGCGGCACCGGGACCTGATCAGCGACGTCGAGTATCTCCTCACGGAGAAGACTCTCAACGAGGTGCGCGACGGCAGGGTGGTGCACTTCAGCGTCGGCGTCGCGGAGAAGCGCACTTTCTGGCAGCGACTCACGGTGAAGGGGGTCCCATCGCACGGCTCGATGCCGACAAAGCAGAACCCCGTGCCGCGCCTGGTGCAGGCGGTTCACCGGCTCGGCACGTTCGAGACTCCGCTCGAGGTCACGCCGGGAGTCGAGCGCTACTTCCGCGACATCTCCCGCACGTACGACGAGCCGCAGCGCGGCTGGCTCGCGGACGTGCGCCGCGCGCTCGACGACCCGACCGCGCGCGCATGGATTCTGGATAATCCCACGTGGAACGCGTACCTCCGCATCACGATCGCGCCGACGGTGCTGGCCGGGTCAAACAAGACCAATGTGATCCCGCCGGAAGCGACGGCGGAAGTGGACGTCCGCATCCTGCCGCATCACAACCGGGACAGCGTGCTGGCGATGCTGCAACGAGTCGTGAACGACACGGCGGTGCACTTCACGACTTTGATCGAGCCGAAAGCGCCGCTCGAGAGCCCGCTGGAGAGTCCCATCGTTCGAGCAATCGAGCGCGCCGCGATGGAGCGGCGGCCCGACCTGTTCGTCACGACTCCGCTGCTCAACGGCGCGACAGACAGGCCGACTTATCAGGCGGCCGGGATCCTCACTTACGCGGTGGACCCGTTTCTGGTGGACGTGGCGGAGGATCGCATGGGAGTGCACGGCAACAACGAGCGGATATCGCTGGAGAACATCGCGTTCGGGGTGAGATACCTGTACGACATACTCAGATACGCGCAGTAGTCGAGCTCGCTCCGTATGACCGACCCCTCCGCGAATTTGTTCGCCGCACTGCAGGAGAGCCTTGGCTCCTCGTACGCGATCGAGAGGGAGCTGGGCGGCGGCGGCATGTCACGCGTGTTCGTCGCGCGGGAGACAGCGCTCGGAAGAAAAGTCGTACTCAAGGTGCTGCCGCCCGAGCTGGCGGCTTCGGTCAACGCCGATCGATTCAAGCGCGAGATCCAGATGGCCGCGCAGCTGCAGCACTCCTGCATCGTGCCCGTGCTGGCGACGGGGACCGCGGCGGGACTTCCCTACTACACGATGCCCTTCGTGGAAGGAGAATCGCTCCGCGCGAAGCTGGATCGGGAAGGTGAGCTCCCACTCCCGGAGATCATCCGGTACATGCGCGACATGCTCGAGGCGCTGTCGCACGCGCACGAGCAGGGACTCGTGCACCGCGACATCAAGCCGGACAACGTGCTGCTGTCGAAGCACCACGCGCTGGTTGCCGACTTCGGCGTCGCAAAAGCACTGGCAGCTTCGACCAACGCGGGCGCGGGAAGCCTGACGTCGCTCGGCGTCGCGCTCGGGACGCCGGCGTACATGGCGCCCGAGCAGGCCGCAGCGGATCCCGCGGTGGACCGCCGCGCTGACCTGTACGCCGTTGGGGCAGTCGCCTACGAGATGTTGACGGGGCAAAAGATGTTTTCGGCGCGCTCGCCGGCGGCCATGCTCGCCGCGCAGGCGACGGAGACTCCCGAGCCGGTCGAGAAGCGCCGGCCCAATACTCCGCCGGCGCTCGCCGCGCTGGTGATGTGGCTGCTGCAGAAGCGCCCGGCCGACCGGCCGCGGTCGGCGGAGGATGCGCTGCGCGAGTTGGAGAGCATGAACACGCCATCGGCCGGGCTCGCTCCGACCACGGCAACGCGCGTGAGTCGTCCGGCCCGCGGATGGCCGTCGCGACGCATCATTGCCTACGGCTTCATTGTCGCGATTGCCGCGGGGCTCTTCGCGAGCTGGTACGCCACGCGGCAGCGCGATGCGTCCGGTGCGGACCCCAATACTCCGCGGTCCATCGCGGTTCTGCCGTTCGCGAATATCGGCGGCTCGCCCGACAACGAGTACTTGAGCGACGGGCTGAGCGAGGAATTGATAGGAGCGCTGTCCAAAGTCGAAGGGTTACAGGTGGCCGCGAGAAGCTCGTCGTTCTCCTTCAAGGGAAAAAACGAGGACGTCCGCTCGGTCGGCACCAAGCTTGGCGTTTCGACCGTACTCGGCGGCAGCGTGCGCCGCGCGGGAAATCGGCTGCGGGTTTCCGCGCAGCTCACCAACGTCTCGACCGGTTACAACCTCTGGTCGGACACATACGACCGCGAGATGACGGACGTGTTCGGGCTGCAGGAGGACATTTCGCGCGCGATAGTACAGGCCCTCGCGGTTCGGCTGGCGTCCGCGTCGAAAGGAACTCAGATCGTCAAGCGCACCACCGCCGATCCGGAAGCTTACGAGCTGTACCTGAGGGGCAGGTATCTGCTCAAGCAGCGGGAGACTTCGCTCGTTCCCGCGCGGGAGCACTTCGAACGCGCGATCGCCCGGGACAGCACCTTCGCCGCTGCGTACGCCGGACTGGCCGAAACCATGTACGTCGCATCCACGTGGGGCTACGGTGTTCCTCTCGAGGCCCTGGCCGCGGCGGAATCGAACGCGCGGCGCGCGGTAGAACTCGACAATGCCCTGACCGACGCATACGTGGTTCTCGGAATCGTGCAGTGCGTACGCGGCGCGTTCGATGACGCCGATGCCCGGTTCCGACGAGCCATCTCGCTCGATCCGCGCTCGGGCCGGCTGCACTACTTCCACGCGCTCTGCCTGACCCGCCAGGGGCTGCCGGGGAAGGCGCTCGCTGCAGCGCGAATCGCGACGGAACTCGAACCACTCAATCCGCAACTGTTCGTCGCCCTGATACGGGCGTACACGATGGGGAATCGCCCACGCGAAGCGCTGGCTGCACGGCAGTCGGCGCTGGAGCTGGCGCCGAACCTGACGTCTTTACACACTCAAGCTTCGGCGGCGTATGTGCTCCTTCGCGATGCCGACGCTCTCGATTCACTCGCTGAAAGAACGGCAGGCAGCGGCACCGCCGATTCACAACTCGGAGCACTGTATTGGCACGCCCTCGCCGCAGCGGTCCGCGGCGATACAGCTCGCGCGCGCGCGCTCGTCAGCCCCTACGTTCGCAATCCCCCGGCGGGGCGCATGATGACACTCTTCAGGGTTTTTAGCGCCCTGCGCGATGAAAGCGAGACGCTACGGTTGATCGAGCTGGCGTACTCGCACGGCGCGGACCAGACCTCGGAAGTCAATTACCCGGAGTTCGACTGGTTGCGACCCAATCCGCGCTTTCAGGCCATCGCCCGGAAATACCGCATTCCGCTTCGGATAGAACGGCTCGATTAAGTCGGTCGCGCGACGTTCAGGCCAGTCGCAGCTCGCCCTCGCTCACGATCACCGCGTTCCCGCCTACGCGAACGGTATAAACGACCCCGCTGCGCACGTCGCTCTCGAGCTCGAGGATGCTGGGGCGGCCCATGTCGAAGCCCTGCTCGATGCGCCAACTGTGCCGTCCGTCGGCGAGCCCCTCGCTCGCGGCCAGATAGCCAGCGAGCGCGGCCACCGCGCTTCCGGTTGCGGGATCCTCAGGAACGCCAAGGAGCGGAGCAAACATGCGAGCGCGAAAATCCGATCCTGGCAGCTCGACGTCGCGGGTAAAGAGAAACAGGTCCGGCGCCCAGTAATCGCCGAGCACTCGTCGCCACGCTCCAAGATCGGGTCGGGCGGCCGCGAGCGCGCGACGATCGCTCACCGGCACGAACAGGTACGGCACGCCGCACGAGAACGCGGCGGGCGGAGCGTCTCCGTCGAGATCGGCCGGAGTGAGCGAAAGTGCCGCAGCCAACAGCCCATCCGAAGGAGGCGGCGGTCCACCTTCCGGCAGTCGCGCGACGGTCAGCTGCGCCCACGTCGGCACAGTGCCCGAAAAGCGCACCGCTACCGGCACGGCACCGACGTCTTCTTCCAGAATGACGCTCGTCTTTCCACCGCGCCTCGCGACGCGCTTGAGCGCGGCGAGAAGAATCGCCGTGCCGATTGTCGGATGGCCGGCGAACGGCAGCTCGACCGCGGGCGTGAAAATCCGCACGCGCGCCGAATTCAGCGGATCGGCCGGCGGGTACACGAAAACCGTTTCCGACAGATTGAACTCGCGCGCGATCGCCTGGAGCAGGTCGCCCGGTATCGACTCCGCGTCGGGAAACACCGCGAGCTGATTTCCCGCGAGCGGCGTGTCGGTAAAAACGTCGAGCGTGAAAAACCGATGCTTCATCTCTATAACGGACCTCTGCCCGAAGACCCGCCAATCCCCTCCAGCGGCGACGGCTCCTCCGGCGTGAAGTCCTCCCCTGGATTGATGAACCGGTCCCGCTCGATGCCGTACTGCTTGTCGTACAGCTGCCGGTAACGCCCGTCCATCGCGATGAGCTCGGCGTGCGTCCCCCGCTCCACCAGGTGGCCGCCGTCGAGCACGAGAATCTGGTCCGCGCTCTCGATGGTCGAGAGCCGGTGCGCGATGACGAACGTGGTCCGCCCCTCGCGCAGCGACCGGAGTCCGTCGCGAATCAGCGCCTCGCTCTCGCTGTCGAGGCTCGAGGTCGCTTCGTCTAGAATCAGGATTCGCGGATCGGCCACGATCGCGCGCGCTATAGCCACGCGCTGCCTCTGGCCGCCGGACAGCTTCACGCCGCGCTCGCCGACGATGGTGTCGTACTTGAGCTCGAATCCCTCCACGAACTCGTCGCAATGCGCTATGCGGCCGGCCGCGCGGATCTCCTCGTCCGTAGCATCGGGCTTGGAGAAGGCGATGTTCTCCCTGATGGTTCCGTCGAACAGGAAATTGTCCTGCAACACTACGCCGAGCTGCCCGCGATAATCGAGCAGCCGCACGCCCGCGAGGTCGTGCCCGTCCACCAGCACGCGCCCGCGGTCCGGACGGTTGAACGCCATCACGAGATTGATGAGTGTGCTCTTCCCCGATCCGCTCGGGCCGACGAGCGCCGTAGTGAAACCGGCCGGCGCGACGAAGGAGACGTCCTTGAGCACCGGGTGTCCGGGGACGTACTCGAAGGCGACGTTCTCGAACGCGACCTCGCCATTCAGCTCCGGTAGCGGCGCGCGAGTCGAATCTTCGGCCTGCTCGCTGGGCATCTCGCGGAGCTCGCGAATGCGGTCGAGACCGGCGAACGCCTCCGTGATCTGCGTTCCGATCGACGCGATTTGAATGAGCGGCGCTGCCACGAGTCCCACGAAAAAGATGTACATCACGAAGTCGCCGAGCGTCATCGTGCCACCGAGAATCGCGCGCCCTCCCACGATTATCATCAGCACACCGATCGCACCGACGATCACCGTCGCGCCCGCGCCTACGGCGGAAGTGCCCGTGATGGTCCGCGCGATGTTTCGGAAGAGCTTCTCGACCGCCTCGGTAAATATCCGCTCCTCGCGCTCCTCGGCCACGTACACCTTTACGATCCGGATCCCGCCGAGGGATTCGGCGAGACGTCCGGTAGCGTCGGCGTTCAGCTCACCTCGCGCGCGGAACAGTGGCCGGATTCGCCCGAACGCAACGGCCATCATTCCGCCGAACGCGCCGAGGATGAACAGCATCGCGAGCGTGAGCTGCCAGTTCAGATTGAACAACACGATCAATCCGACGACCGCGGTGACGAGACCGCCCGTCAGCTGCACGAGTCCGGTACCGACCAGGTTCCGGATCCCCTCCGCGTCGGTCATCACGCGGGAGATGAGGATTCCGGTTTTGGTAGAGTCGAAAAACGCAATGGGAAGCCGGAGCACGTGGGCGTGGACCGCGCGGCGCATGTCAGTGATCGCCCGCTGCGCCGTGACGCTGACGACCTGTGACAGCGAGAATCCGGTCGCGGCCTGGATCAAAGTCGCCACGCCCGCGGCCAGCGCCAGCGGCACGAGTAGCTCCACTCGCCGGTTTCCGATCACGTCGTCGATCAGGTACTTGGAACTCGCCGGGAGCACGAGACCGGCGAACCGGTTCACGAGCATCAGCGCCAGGCCGATCGCGAGCGGGCGCCGGTGGCTCCAGATCAGCTGGCGCGCCTCGCTCCACGCCCGCGAGTAGTCGATCGGCTTCTTTTCCGGTTTGATTCGGCGCGGTGGTAGTGTGGCCACTTGGCTGGAGCAGAGGATCAAGCCCGCGCTGCGCGCGGAGCTGCGTGCTGCAAAGAGAAGGTATCGGGCTGCATCCGCCGCCGAAACCGATCCGCCCGATCCAGGCGCGGACCGCAATGAGCGCGATCCTGTCGCTAGTTTATCTGCGATCGCGGAGCCCCCTGCCCCACATCCCCAGCCCTGATACGCGCCTCAATGCTCCGACCATTCGCTCTCGCCCTCTGCCTTGCCGGGCCCGCATGGGCGCAACAGACCGACGCTCCACCGCAGATCATCGCCGAGCAGCCGCGTCCGGTGCTGCGCGCTACCCCGCTGGATGGAAGCATCCACGTGGACGGCAAGCTCGTCGAGCCCGCGTGGGCCGCTGCGCCCGCGTACGCGGATTTCCGGCAGACGGATCCGTTCGAAGGACAACCCGCGTCGGAGCGAACCGAGCTACGGATCCTGTACGACAGGGACGCGATTTACCTCGGCCTGCGCATGTTCGATTCCGAGCCCGGTGGGATCAGGTCCCGCCTCGCGCGGCGCGACGAGCCGATCTTCGGGGCGGACCTCGTAGAGATCTACATGGACACGTATCTCGACCGGCTCACGGGATTCGTATTCCGGATCACCCCGGCCGGCGCCGTGCGCGACGCGGCGTGGCTGGCCCCCGGCAGCGGTGGCTTCGGCCAGGACAACTCCTGGGACGCCGTCTGGGAATCCGCAACGACGATCGATTCCGCGGGGTGGACCGCCGAGCTCAGGATTCCCTTCTCGCAGCTGCGCTACAACGTGGGGCCGGCCGATACCACATGGGGCATCCAGGTCAGGCGGGACATCGCGCGGAGAGGCGAGATCGCGGTGCTCGCGTTCACGCCGAAGCGGCTCCCCGGCGGGGCGCAGGCGTGGGCTGACCTGACCGGCCTGCGCGGCCTGCCGCGCACGCGGAACCTCGAGCTGATGCCGTACGTCACGGCCCGAGCTGAATATCTCCACGTAGCCCCCGGCGATCCGTTCCGCGGCTCGAGCGAGTATCGCGCGAACGTCGGCGCCGATCTCAAGTACAGCCTTACGAGCAGCATGCGGCTGAGCGCGACGGTCAACCCGGACTTCGGCCAGGTCGAAGTCGATCCGGCGCGGGTGAATCTCTCCGCCAACGAGCTTTTCTTCGAGGAGAAGCGACCGTTCTTCATCGAGGGATCGGACATCTTTCGGTTCGGCAGGATCCGGACGAGCAACTCGTTCACGTTGTTCGGCAGGATCCGGACGAACAACTCGTCCACGTTCCCCACGTTCTTCCATTCCCGCCGGATCGGGCGCGAGCCGCAGCGGCGATTGACGGGCCACGATTATGTGGATTCGCCCAACGAGGCGACGATCGCGGGCGCCGTCAAGGTCACGGGAAAGACCTCCCGTGGCCTGTCCGTCGGCGTCCTGGATGCCGTCACGACTCGCGAGCGGGCACGCTTCGCCGATGCCTCCGGCGCGCGCAGCACGGCGCCGGTAGAGCCGATGACGAACTATCTCGTGGGCCGGGTGCAGCAGAACTACCGCGAGGGAAACACCACTGTAGGCACGCTGCTGACCGCGGTGAATCGTGCTCTCGACGATCCCGCTCTCGCCGAGCTGCTGCGGAGAGATTCGTACCTCGCCGGAATGGATTTCACTCACAGCTGGAGGCAGCGGGAATGGAGCCTCGACGGCGCGGTCGCCCGCAGCTCCGTGTTCGGGGCTCCTGCCGCGATCGCGCACACGCAGCTATCGCCGGTGCATTACTTCCAGCGCCCGGATCTGGAGTCGGATCGCTTCGATCCGGGCCGCCGGTCGCTGCACGGTACGGGCGGGCAGGTGGCGGTAGCCAAGAACTCCGGAAAGCACTGGGTGGGGAGTGCCACCTATCAGGGAGTGAGCCCGGGATTCGAGGCGAACGACGTGGGATTCCATTCGCTCACCGCGTATCACGCCGCGTCCTCGCTGATCGCGTACAAGGAAGACGCTCCCGGCAAGATCCTCCGGAACTACGTCCTCGCGACCTTCAACGGCTACAACAGCAACTCCGACGGCGACAAGATTCAGCACGATTACGGTTTCGTAATGGGAGGCCGGTTTCTGAACTTCTGGGAGTTCAACTGGCAGGGGACTCTGGCGCGGCAGGCGTACGACGACCGGCTCACCCGGGGCGGTCCGATCATGCTGCAGCCGGCGGCCCGGAGACTCGAGCTCAATCTCAAGACCGATGAGCGGCGCATCTATGCGATTCGGGCGGAATACAGCTATTTTTCGGACGACGCCGGCTCCCGGGGCGGCGAATACGAGCTGGAGCTCACCGTCAGGCCGACGCCCGCGCTCCGACTGAGCTTCTCTCCCGAGTTCAAGCGGGAGCGGCGGGCCACGCAGTACATAGCGCAGGCCGAGGACGCGGCCGCGACGTCTACCTACGGCCAGCGCTACGTCTTCGGCGAGCTGCTGTACCGCGAGCTGTCATTGGAGACTCGCGTGGATTGGACCTTCTCGCCGAAGCTGTCTTTGCAGATATTCCTGCAGCCGCTCGTGGCAACGGGCGCGTACAGCGACTTTCGCAGCCTCAGCCGTCCGCGCACGCGCGACTTCGACCGTTTCTCCGAATCCGACGGCACCCTGGCCCGCACGAGCGACGGTGGCTACGAAGCCTTCCCCGCTCCGGGAAGCGTGGTCGCGTTCGAAGATCCGGACTTTCACGAGCGCGCGCTGCTCGGGAACGCGGTCGTGCGATGGGAGTACCGTCCCGGGTCTGCGCTGTTCTTCGTGTGGCAGCAGCGCCGGTTCGGAGAAGGGCCAGCCGGCGACTTCGGACTGGGACGCGACGTATCAGGACTGTTTCGCGCCGCGCCGGAAAACGTGTTCGCCGTCAAGGCGACGTACTGGATCGGACGGTAAAAACGGCCACATTTTTATCTGCCGTCTACGACCTCGGCATCGAACGCTCCAGTTATCACACGCCCGGCGCGCTTGACCTGGCCCCAGATGCGGTACTTGCCCGCGGTGGGGAAAGCGTAGGGAAACGACACGACGCTGCCTATGGTCATGCCGGCGTGCGCCGACGAGGCCGCGGAATCCGTGGCGGTCACGCGGCGTGACAGGGCTCCCGGCACGGTGTCGGTCGCAGTCCGCAAATCGAAGCTGCGCTTCGCCGCCATCGGGACGGTGCCCGACGGGTGCAGGTGAATGAAAACCGATCGGTCGTCCCGCATCACCACCGCGTGCGCGGCCATGCCCATGTAAGACTCCAGCTCCACCGGAGTCCCCTCCAGGTCGGTAATCGTGAAGCGGAGGGGAGCCGGCCGGCCGGCGACCAGCGGCGCGACGGGGCGATCCCATCGTATCATCGTCTCCCGCGAGGAAGTCGCGCCGCTCGTGGGGGGCACGACGCTCACGTGCCAGGAATCGTCGCCGCGCGAGCCCGAGCTTGGCTCCGCCGTCTGCGGCCGCAGCGTGACGGGCGCCGTCAGCGTCTGCGCAAAGCCGCTCTCGTGCACCACGTCGCCGTACACGTGATACCGTCCCCCGGGCAGCGGCGGCCGCCACGCGGTGAAGCTCACCGTATCGGGCGTCGAAGGGTGCAGGTGCGCGAAAGCGCGCAGGTCGTCGCTCACGACGAACATGTGCATCAGCTTGCCGTGGTCTGGGATCAGCGGCGTGAATCCGCCCCGTCTCCTGCCCGGCGGCAGCGACTCGTTTCTGGTCGCTACCCACACGCTGTCCGTGATGCGGAGCTCTATCGTGCTCGCCGCGCCCGAGTCGGTGGCGCCCGCAGCGGCCATCATCGGACGGAAGATGGATCGCCGGTAAGTCGCGTCTTCCGCTTGCCACCAGGCGCGGCCGCCGATGAGCGCCAGAGCGAGCACCACGGCCGCGACGCCAAACGCGATGCGCCCTCTCCTGCGCCGCGCGGCATCCACGAGCGTGCCCGGCGGGAGCGATGCCTCGCGCGCCGCAGCAGCGGCGATGTTCACCATGCCCGCGAACAGGACGAGTCCCACGAGCGCGAGACCGATGGCGAGCGGCCCGTCCAGCGACAGCCTGCGCGAAGCCACGAACGCAGCCGGCACGACGACACTACCCGAGCCTTTCACGCCGGATACGGCGATCGTGACGCTGTTCGATCCTCCGGACATCACCCACAGCGATATCGCGTACAGCTCCGGATCGCCCGCGACTGGCACGGCCCGCTCCGGTGGCGGTGGCGCGCCGGCGGCGTCGAACTTGTTCACGCTCGCCGTAACGGCGACCCGTCCGGCCTCCGCCGCCGAGTCGTAGACTCTGACGGAGATGTCCGCGATCGCCGGGACCACTCCGGGCGAGCTCACGTGAACCAACAGTCGATACGGACCCGCGCTGCCTTCGAACCACGTGTCGGGGCTTCCGATGTGGGCGGCGCAGATCAGGACGAGGGCAAACGCGCCAAGCGCGCGTGAAAGCAGCCGCGTCACCGCTGCACCTTGGCCATCGCCCTGCCGATCCGGAGACCGAGAAACGAGGATGCAGTCGCCGCGAACAGCGTCCACCCCATGCTCCGCGCGAATTCAGTCGCCGCCACAGTATTCCAGTACTCGTACCGCCACGGCCCGAGTCGCGTCGTGTAGTCCCACTTGTCCACGGCGAAGAACCAGTTTCTCGCCGCCGGCGAGAGCAGGAATTCTGACCAGTACCAGTGCACGCCGACCATCACCACCACGAATCCCACGCCGAGCAGCAGGGCGAGGAGCCAGTCCTTCATCGCTCGAACGCGCGGGAGGACCAGATCGAGAAGAACCGCCGGAACGATCAGCAGCAGCGGAAACGGCGGTGGAACCATGCGCGTGACGGGGTTGTAGATCGGCGCCAGCAATGGCGTCGCCGGCACGAGCTGCAGGATCCAGATCAGCACGAGCATGAGCGCGGTGTAAATCGCCGCGACCGTGGTCGCCGGCCACCGCAGCCCGCTTGCGCGGGCCGTTCCGATCAGCGCAACCGGAATGACCATCGCCGTCATCCGATAGAACATCGGCGACCGCATCTCGTTGCCGAAGCCAGCATCCTCGATGATCACCGTCGCGAACATCGTGAGCAGGATGGCCGCGCTCGCGGCGTAGATCAGCTTCAGGCGCGGGTCGTGCGCCCCGCGGTTTTGCGCGGAGACGGCCAGCAGCATCGCGCCTACCTGAATGCCCATCATGCCCCACGCGAGCACCATGTGCGGCGGGCTGATGATCTTCACGTCCAGCCCGTACGCGTTGTGCCACCAGTTGTCGAACGGCGCGGACGCGATCATCATCGCGGTGCCCCAGATGCACACCCACGCGCCGAGCGGGCCGTAAAAGCCCCAGACGCGAATGGAGCTCTCCCTCGCCGCCTGATCACGGCCGAACGTGGTGCGAAGCACCAGCCAGCCGCAGCTCAATCCGGCGACCAGTGCGGCCACCTGCTCGAGCACGTGCGGCGGACTCCAGAACGTGTCCCGCCCGATAGTGCGGTGCCAGGAGATGTCCCATATGAGGCCGATCACGATCGCGGCTGACGCGAACAACGTCGCGAACAGCGGCCACAACGGGCTCTTGGTTGTTGGCTCTTGGCTGTTGGCTAAAGGCAACGTGGCGGTAGCCATCGATGTTCCTCCGGGAACAGAGCCATAACATACCACGCAGGGCCGTGAGCGGACACGCGCGGACACGCGGTGACATTCGTACGTGCCGATGGCGGCCGGGTTTCCCGGCGACAAAGTTTGTGTCGTGCCGACTGTGGACCTGAACGCGGATCTGGGTGAAGGCTGCGGCGCCGACGAGGAGCTGCTCGCGCTGGTGTCGTCGGCCAGCATCGCGTGCGGCGCCCACGCCGGCGACCAGCGGACGATGCGCGCGGCAATCGACGCCGCCGTCGAGCGCAAAGTCTCGATCGGTGCCCACCCCGGTTACGCCGATCGCGCCGGCTTCGGCCGTATCGAGACCGGCGCTACGCCCGCCGAGATCCGGGAACTCATCCTCGGCCAGCTCGCGACCTTCGCCGGCGCGTGCGCGGCTGCCGGAGCAACGTTCAGCCACGTGAAGCCGCACGGCGCGCTGTACAACCGCGCCATGGGCGATCCCGCCGCGGCCGAAAGCATCGCGCGCGCGGTGGCCGCGTTCGATTCCACCCTCGCCATAATGTGCATGCCCGGGAGCGAGCTGGCACGATCCGCCACAGCGGCCGGGCTCGGCGTGGCAAGAGAGGCGTTTCTGGACCGCGCGTACGAATCGTCCACCGCGCTGGTGCCGCGCGGAGCCCCCGGCGCGACGATCAGCGACGCGGCGGAGGCAGCCGCGCGCGCCGAGCGCATGGTGCTGGCCCGCATGGTGACCGCCGCGGACGGCACCGACCTCCGGATCGAAGCCGACTCCCTCTGCGTGCACGGCGACAATCCGGCCGCGGTCGTGCTGCTGCGCGCGGTGCGAGCTGGCCTCGAGAACGCCGGAGTGACGATCGCTCCGGTTCATCCCGCATGACTCGCGACATCCGCTCGCCCGAACTCGTGCCCCTCGGCGACGGTGCCATCCTGGTCACGCTGGGCGATGCCGTCGAGCGTGAAGTGAATTGCCGCGTGCACGCCTGCGCCAGCGCCATAAGAACCGCCGGGCTCGCCGGCGTGATGGACGTGGTTCCCGCCTACGCATCGCTCGCGGTGCACTACGACGCGTCGGCCGTAAGTGCGGACGAGGTGACGAGCCGCTTGCGGGAGGTCATGCAAACTCCTTTGCCGGACGAGACCGAACGCACCGGCGGCGCGCTCGTAACGATTCCCGTCCTGTACGACGGGCCGGATCTCGCCGCGGTCGCCGAAACAACGGGGCTCGCCCCAGCCGAAGTGATCGCGCGCCATTCGGCTGTCGAGTACTACGTGTACATGATTGGATTCGCACCCGGGTTCGCATACCTCGGCGACCTCGATCCGGCGCTGCGGCTGCCACGCCGCGAGGTGCCGCGCACGCGCGTCCCGCGCGGCTCGGTTGCGATCGCCGGCTCGCAGACCGCGGTGTACCCGCACGAGACGCCCGGCGGCTGGCACCTCATCGGCACGACCGATCTTCTCCTGTTCGATCCGCGGCGCGATCCGCCCGCACTGCTGCGCCCGGGCGACCGCGTCAGATTCGAGCCGGTCGCGTGAGCCTCACCATCAGGAGAATCTCGGGGTTTGCCACGATTCAGGATGGCGGCCGTCCCGGTCATCGCGCGGAAGGCGTTCCCCTGTGCGGCGCGATGGACCCGATCTCGCTCGCGCGCGCGAATGCGCTCGTGGGAAATCCGGGAATCGCGGCCGCTATCGAATGGGCTCTCGCCGGCGGGATCGTGCGGTTCTCCACGAGCGTGATCGTTGCCGTCGCGGGGGCCGAGATCGAGCTCACGCGAAACGGCGCGGTACTGGCCACGAACGTCGCCGTCGAATTCGCATCCGGCGACGAGCTGGCGATCGGCCGTCTCGTGCGCGGATCGTACGCGTACGTCGCCGTGCGCGGCGGGATCGACGTGCCCACTGTCCTGGGCAGCCGCTCCACGTACCTTCCCGCAGCGTTCGGAGGGCTCGACGGCAGGCGCCTTCGCGCCGGCGATGTGCTGGCGATCGGTGCCCCGGGCAGGAGAAAACGCAAGCCGGGACCGCCGAGCGGGAAGTCATTGAATGACTCGCGGGAAATGCGGCGGATCCGGGCGATCGAGGGGCCGAACACGTCCGCTTTCGCCGGCGAGTTCGCGGAGAGGTTCTGGGCGAGCGAGTTCACGCTATCCCCGACCTCGAACCGCACGGGCTACCGGCTCACGCGCGAGGCGCATGCGGATCTGGATCCGCCGGACAGGAGCGGGATATCCGAGCCTGCGTGCGTCGGCGCCATCCAGGTCCCCGACAGCGCGAGCGCCATCGTGCTGATGGCCGACGGCCCAACGGTCGGCGGTTATCCGAAGATCGGCGTCGTCGCTTCCGTGGACATCGCCGAGCTGGCGCAGAGAATGCCGGGAGACAGCATAGGGTTCGAGCGGATCACGGTGGAGGAAGCGCAACGCCTCCTCCGGGAGCGGCGGACGCTGGCCGCGCGCTGAACCTTCGCGTAGTATGTCGGTGTCGGATTACTGCGAGGCACATGATGCGACGAAGCATGATCCGCAGCTCGTTTCCGATCGCTCTGGGCGCCGCGCTGTTCGGCTGCGCGCCCGGCGTGGTTCCCGCTCAGCAGCCGCCCGCCGTTCCCGCTCCCGCGGCGGCGCCGGCACCACGTCCCGGACCGGAAGTCGGCTCGATGGCGCCCGACTTCTCGCTCCCCGCGGCAACACGCTACGGCCGGATGGCCGAGCCCTTCCGGCTGTCGCAGTTCCGGGGGCAGACGGTCGTGCTCGCATTCTTCGTTCAGGCTCGAACTCGCGGCTGAACGATTCAAATGGAGGCGTACCGTGATCAGTACGCCACGATCTTCAACAACGGCCGCGGAATAGTCCTCCTTGGCATCAGCGCCGATGCAGACACAACGCTGGCGGCGTGGGCGCGCGAGAGCTCCTTCCAGTTTTTGTTCGGCAGCGATGCGGACGGGGCTGTCGGGACGCTGTACGGCGCGTTCGACCCAGCGCGCCGGATGGACGACCGCTCGCTGTACGTGATAGACCCCGAGGGCAGGGTCGCGTATTCCGCGCGGCCGTTCCGCGCTCTGTCGGCCGCGTCGTACAAGGAGTTGGAGGACGTACTCGACAGAATCGCGCCGTTGCCGGCCGACAGTTCCGGGTAGGCGGCGTCTCGCACGCGGAAATCACCAGCATCTCTTACAACGCCTTCCGCACCGCCGCTACGAGATCCTGGTCTCCGCCTACGCCCGTGTACACGATCCTTCCCTGCCGGTCGAGCACGACGATGTAGGATGTGGCCGGGACGTTGAACCGGTCCACTGCTTCCCCGCTCGCGTCGTACAACACCGGGTGCGTGAACTTATGCGCCGCGGAATACCGGCGGACGCGCTCAAGCGACTGGTTCGCGGAGACCGCGATCGCGACGAACTTCACCCGCGTTCCGTAAGTCCGCTTCGCGCGCTCGAAGGATGGCATGAGCTGGCGGCATGTGGCGCACCACGCGGCCCAGAACTGAATGAGCACCGGCCCTTTACCTACGTACTGTGCGAGCGAGACGGTGCTGCCGTCCAGCGCCTGGACCGAGGCGATCGGAGCCCTGGACCCGACGGGCAGGCCGAAGTCCTGCGCCTGCGCCGCGCCCGCCATCCCGACGGTAGCGTACGCGATGGCGACAATGGTCGATCGAAGAAATGCGGTACTCATGCTATCGGCGCTCGTAACGTGGGTGGGGGTCAGCTGTTAGCTGTTGGCTATTGGCTGTTGGCTAAATAAGAAGCCGGCCCATCTGTATGAGATAATACTCCGCAACGCCCAACATGATCACGGCGAAGCCTCGCTTGACCCATACCATCCACGCTCCGGCCTTCGGGAGACGAGCCGCCGTGCCGGTCGAGAGCCCGACCACCACGAGCAGCGCGCACATGCCGAGGGAGAAAGCGAACAAATAGACGAATCCCAGCACGCCGCTGCGCGTCGTGCCGACCCAGGTGAGCACGGCGGCCATTATTGGCGCCGAACACGGCGCCGCGACCAATCCGGACGCGGCGCCCATCCCGAATGCCGCGGAGTAGCGGCCGCCCCCGCCGACGCCGGCCGCGCGCGCGATCAGCGAGCGCGGGATCGGCAACGGCACCACGTCGAGCATCACCAGCGCCGCGTACACCAGCAGATTCGCCATCCCGAAGTACAGCCAGGGGTTGGTGCTGATCGAGCCGAACAGCGAGCCGGTCAGGCCGGCGATCGTTCCCAGCGCGGCGTACACGAGAGCCAGGCCGATCACATAGGAGAAAGTCAGACCCGCGGCCATGAAGCGAGACGGTGGGCCGCTCAATGTGTTGCCGCCGACGATCGCCGCGGTGATCGGAATCATCGGGTACACGCACGGCGTGAGGCTGGTCAGCACCCCGGCCGCGAAGAGCAGCGGGATCGCGAGCGCCGGGTTCGACGATAGTTGGGCCGCTACGGCCGAGACATCCATGAATGAAGGATACGAGATATTCTCATTCGATGGCACATCAGACCAGGTAGCCTGGTCAGGCTTTCCCCCGCCCGGCGACCCGCTTCTCGGTGGCCAGCAGCACTTCCTTCCGCTGCACCCCGAACCCGTACCCTCCCAGAGATCCGTCGTTGCGCACGACGCGATGGCAAGGAATGGCGAGCGCCACCGGATTCGTCGCGCAGGCTCGCGCCACCGCGCGCGCCGCCCGCGGCGCGCCGATCGATTCAGCCACTTCGCTGTACGACCGCGTCTCGCCGTAAGGGATCTGCTTGAGCGCCCGCCAGACCCGGAGCTGAAAAGCGGTCGCGCGAATGTCGAGCGGCAAGTCGATCTCCGGACGATCTCCAGTCACGTGCTCGAGCATCGCCGCCGCAAAGGGTGAAAGCTCCGAGGCCCGCTTTAGCTCGGCGTTCGAAAACTCGCTTCTCAGGGCTCTCGTCACCGCTTCCCTGGAATCGCCGATCTTCACCGAGCACAATCCGCGCGAGGTCCACGCCACCAGAATCATCCCTACCGGGGAGCGCGTTATTGCGTACTGGATCTCCATGCCGTCCCCTCCTTTGCGGTACGCCGCGGGCGTCATGCCCAGCGCTCCCGCCGCGTTCTCGTAGGCCCTGCTGCTCGAGCCGAATCCCGCCTCGTAAGTGGCCTCGCTCACGGTCCTCCCGTTCCGCATCGCGGACTTGAACTGTTGATGTCGTTTCATGCGCGCGTACTCGGCTGGCGAAAGCCCGACGGCCCGCTTGAACGTGCGCTGCAGGTGCGATGCGCTCGCGCCGACCTTGCGCGCGAGCGCGTCAAGCGTGATCCGACTCGTCGGATGCTCGTCCAGATATGCCTGTGCCCTGCGGACGAGATCGGCGGCGGAGCCCCCGGCTCTTTTCTCTTCGCTGCGGCGGTTCGCGACGGCTGGCATGGAGGTGAAGCTATGACCGCGCCGGAAAGGCGGCTATCCGATTCTTGCTCGCCTTAACCCAATCTTCATTAAGCCGGCTTCATCGAATCTTCATCGAATTGTGTGCACGAAATCCGGCCGGGAGCGTCTACTGTGTAGCACCAACAGAGGAGACGACCATGCGTACCCTGCATCTGATCGAGTCGGCGCACACCGGACACGCGACAACCGGCGCGCATTCCTTTCTGAGCATCTCCGTCCACGTGGCCGTCGTGCTCGCGGCGCTGTTCGCCACGATGCGGCCCGTGGTGAAGGGCGAGACCGTGCCCGACCCGCGCGTCTATTTTGTTCCGGAGCAGCGGCCCGCTCCGGTCGCTCCGGCGGCCCCGCAACCAAAGCCAGCCGCGCATACGCGGGCGACACCCGCATCCGCGCCAGCCAAGACCTTCACGGCTCCGACGACTGCGCCGGTAGCCATCCCGCCGGTGGACGTGCCGCTCGACGATCCGTCGGCCGGTGCGCCGGCGGTGCCGCCGCAAAGCGGTGGCCCGGGTACGGCCCCGGTTGACGGCGGGCCCACCTGGCACAGTGGCGCGTATGTGGTAGGCGAAGTCGAAGTTCCGGCCGCTCCGCTCTCGAAGTCGGGTCCCGAATACCCTGAGCGCGCGATCCGGCAGGGCCTCGCGGGAATCGTCATGGCGAGATTCATCGTGGACGCTCGTGGCCGCGTGGAGAGCGACGTGACGATCCTCGAGTCCACGAGCGACGAATTCACTTCGGCGGTGCGGAGCTACCTGCGCCGGGCGCGGTACCGGCCCGCGCGCGTCGGTGGCCAGACCGTGCGGCAGCTAGTGGAGCAGCGGTTCGTGTTCGAGCTGCGCCGCTAGCGCGTCAAACCTCGTTGTTCTGGTGCGCGTAATACCATGCGACGCCACCGGCGAGCATGAGTATCGCGGCCAGGACGAAGATGAACTTGAAGAACACCAGGCCGACTACGAACGGAGCGAGCCATGGGACGAAGCCAAGCAGGATTCCGACTGCCGCGGCGCCGGCGAAGAAGATTCCGATGCCGAGCAGGAACTTGCCAAGTACGCTGAAACGCATGACGACTCCGTAGGAGGTACCACTCAACTACGCGGGTGACCGCCAGCCGGTTTCGGTGACCGCCGAAGCCGGCCGGACGGCGCGATCAGGGGGCGATCCGCGCCTCGCCCTTGTAAATTGGGGGTCAATGACGGCGACCGCCCCCGTACTCCGACGCCTCTCCACGCTGGACCGATTCCTCCCGCTGTGGATTTTCAGCGCCATGGCGGCGGGATTGCTGCTTGGCAGGGCGGCGTCGGATCTCGGCGCGGCGCTCGACCGGGTGCAGATCGCCGGCGTGTCGGTCCCCATCGCGATCGGCCTTCTCTGGATGATGTACCCGGTGCTGGCCAAGGTGCGGTACGAGACGATCGGCGGCCACGTGCGCGACACGAAGCTCCTCGGGACGTCGCTCCTGTTCAACTGAGTACTCGGCCCGCTCGTCATGCTGGCGCTCGCGTGGCTCTTCCTTCCCGACATGCCGGAGTATCGCAACGGGCTTATCCTGATCGGGCTCGCGCGCTGCATCGCGATGGTGCTGATCTGGAACTCTCTGGCCAGCGGCTCAGGCGAGCTGGCCGCCGTGCTCGTCGCGCTCAACTCACTCTTCCAGATTCTCACGTACAGCTTTCTCGCCTGGCTCTTTCTCGGCGTGGTCCCCGCCTGGTTCGGCGCGGAGACCGCCGTTGTGGATGTCTCCATGGGAGAGATCGCCAAGAGCGTACTGATATTTCTCGGCATTCCGCTGCTGGCCGGGTATCTCACACGCCGCATCCTCGTGGCTCGCCGGGGCGCGGCGTGGTACGACGGCGTGTTCATGCCGAGGTTCGGGCCCACCGCTCTGCTCGGCCTGCTGTACACGATCGTGCTCATGTTCGCGATGCAGGGTGATCGCATACTCGAGCTTCCGTTCGACGTGCTCCGGATCGCGGTGCCGCTGCTCGTTTATTTCTTCGTGATGTTCGGGCTCGCCTTCTGGCTGTCCATGCGGTTCGGCTTCGGCTACCGGGAGACGGCCTCGCTCTCCTTCACCGCGGCCGGGAACAACTTCGAGCTCGCGATCGCCGTGGCCGTGGCGACGTTCGGCATAAGCTCCGGTGAAGCGCTCGCCGCGGTCGTGGGGCCGCTGGTGGAGGTGCCGGCGCTGATCGGATTGGTGTACGTGTCACTGTGGGCCGGGCGGCGATACTTTGGCTTCGATCCGGAAGCGGTTCAGCCCGAAGCGAGATAGATCTCAGCCGCGCGGCCGCAGTTCTCTTACTTCCGCGCGAAGGTCCGCTACCTCGGCGATCAACCGGTCGAGCTGGGCGGACTTCCGGTGTTGTCCCGTCAGCTCCTCGTCCCGTCCGACGAAATACGCCGCGAGCGCGGCGGCGAGGTAGCCGAGTATGCCGAGCGCGTATAGTGAGAGGAGCACGCAGAGGATGCGCCCTTCCGGTGTCACGGGCCAGTAGCCCGAGCCCATCGTGGTGATGATCATCGTCGTCCACCACAGCGCAGACGGGAAGTCGGTGATCCCGGCTGGACCGCCGTGGCCGCGCTCGAACGCGTACATCCCCGCCGCGCCCAGCACCGTCACGAGCAGGGTCAGCGCGACCACGTAGCCGAATCCTTTTCGGTGCATGCTGTCGCCAAGCCGGTTCATCCCACGGTTCGCCGCGCCGACGACGCGCACGAGACTGAAGCCGCGCGCGGACCGGGCGGCGCGCAGCACGCGCAGCGCGCGGAAGGTGCGGAATATCCGGAGGACGGGGACCACGAGGGATATCGCGGTCAGCCAGTTCGCCCGCAGGTAGCTGGCGCGGTCGGGCGCTATGACGAGCCGCAGAACGAAGTCCCCGATGAACGCGATCCAGATCGTGACACCGACCGCTGCCATGAAGGGAGAGAGTCCGGTCGTGAGCTCGAAAACCACGAGGACGAGCCAGACGATCGCGAGTGCGAGCATGGGTTTGTCGAGCCAGCGCTCGAGCCGGGCAAGCTCACGCCAGCGGGTGGCGGGGGCTTCCTCTTCCAGCCGGCGGTCTTCCTCGGTCATCTCGCTCCGCATCAATTGGAAAGTAACGGGGGAAAGGCCGAGTTAATGAGTTCCCAGATAGCCAGTTGGCCAGTGCGCCAGTAGCCGCGAGACAATAGGGGCAGTGCCGCGACGAAACGATGGTGCAAGCCGTTTCTAGATCGGGTTCCTTAGCCTAGTGCAAGACCACCGACGCCTCCTCATCTGGGCGAGATCTCACGTGCTTGCGGTCGAAGTCCGGCGCACCACGCGGCTATTTCCTCGAACCGGTTACGCCAAGTTAAAGTCGCAAATGACTACGGCGGCCGAGTCGATCGTGCTCAACATCGTGGAGGGGTGTGGCGCCCGGAGCCCCAAGGACTTTGCGCGATTTCTCGACCACAGCATCAAATCGAGCTCCGAGCTCGAATCCCAGCTCGAGCTCGCCAACGACTATCACGTGCTACCCGACAGCACGTACCAAGCTCTTACGGCTGAAGTCGTTGAGATCCGGCGAATGACCTGCGTCTTTCGCTCGAAGGTACTGCGCGGCCGCAAACCTCCTCTCGACCAAGAATAACTGGCCAACTGGCCAACTGGCTACCTGGCCACTCACCAACTGAGGATCTTTTGCGGCGTCTTCGCGTCTATTGCACCGCGTTGACCATATCAAATATCGGCAGGTACATCGCCATGATCATTCCGCCGACCGCGACGCCAAGGAAGACGATCATCACCGGCTCGAGCAGCGAGAGCAGTCCGCCCACGGCCGCGTCCACCTCGTCGTCGTAGAAGTCCGCGATCTTGGACAGCATCTCGTCCAGCCCGCCCGTGGATTCACCGACGGAGATCATCGAGATAACCATCGGAGGGAACACGCCCGACTTGGAGAGCGGCGCGGCGATCGTCTCTCCGCCGGCGATGGACGCGCGCGACGCCATGATGGCGTCCTGCACGACGCGGTTGCCCGCGGTGCGCGCGGTGATCTCGAGACCCTCGAGGATGCTCACGCCCGACGCGATCAGCGTGCCGAGCGTGCGCGTGAAGCGCGACACCGACGATTTGCGCAGCACGTCGCCGAGGATGGGCAGCTTGAGCAGCAGCCGGTCGATGGCCAGCTTGCCGTTGGGGCTCGCGTAGTAGCGCTTCAACAGGAAGAAGGCGCCGACGAAGAAGGCGATTATTGCCCACCAGTACGACTGGAGCCCCTTGGACATCCCGATCACGATGCGCGTGGGGAACGGCAGCGGAACTCCGACCGACGCGAACATGTCCTCGAACGTCGGAATGACGAAGATGAGCAGGATCGCGATCGCTCCGACCGCGACCGCGAGGATCGACGATGGGTAGATCATCGCGCCCTTCACCTTTCTGATCAGCTTGTCGTTCTTTTCCAAAAACGTGGCGAGCCGGTTCAGGATGACGTCGAGGATACCGCCCGCTTCGCCCGCCGCCACCATGTTGGTGTACAGCGACGTGAACGCGCGCGGGTGCTTCGCCATGGAGTCGGCCAGCGTGTAGCCCGACTCGACGTCGAACATCACCTGGCGGGTCACGCTGGAGAGCGTCTTGTTCTCGGTCTGCTTCGCGAGGATGTCCAGCGCCTGCACCAGCGGCAATCCAGCGTTCACCATCGTCGAGAACTGCCTGGTGAAGACGACGATGTCGCGGATCTTGATCGAGCCCTTCTTGGTGGACTTCTGCGCGTTCTCGTCGATCTTGACGACGGCCAGCCGCATCTTGCGGAGCTGCGCGATGACGGCATCGCGCGAGGCGGCCTCGATCGTCGCGGTCTTTAGGTCGCCGTTGGTGGCGCGCGCCGTGTAGGTGAAGATCGGCATGGCTTATCTCCGCCCCGCGCCGGCCGCGCCGGCCGCGACGGGACGCGGCGTGGAAGGCGTCGTCTTCCCTTCCGCGACTTCCTCCGGCGTGAGCCCGATCATCCGCAGGAACTCAGTCTGGTCACTGGTCACGCGGAGGCACTCCTCCACCGCGACCTGCCGGCTCATGTACAGACTGTACAGCGCGTCGTTCAGCGTCTGCATGCCGAACTTCTTGCCGGACTGCATCGCGGAGTAGATCTGGTGCACCTTGTCGTCGCGGATCAGCGCGCGGATCGCCGGCGTCACCACCAGCAGCTCGGCGGCCATCACGCGCCCGCGCCCCTGCGCCTTCGGGAGTAGCGTCTGCGTGATCACTCCCTCCAGCACGAACGCCAGCTGCGCGCGCACCTGCGACTGCTGGTGCGACGGGAAGACGTCGATGATGCGGTTGATCGCCTCCGCCGCGGAGTTGGTGTGAAGCGTCGCGAACGCGAGGTGGCCGGTCTCGGCGATCGTGAGCGCCGCCTGGATGGTCTCGAGGTCGCGCATCTCGCCGATCAGCAGCACGTCGGGATCTTCGCGGAGCGCGTACTTCAGCGCGGTGGCGAACGTCTTGGTGTCGGTGCCGATCTCGCGCTGGTTGATGATCGAGAGCTGGTGCTTGTGGATGAACTCGATCGGGTCTTCGACGGTGATGATGTGCGCCCGCCGCTCACGGTTGATCTTGTCGATCATGGCGGCCAGCGTCGTGGACTTGCCCGAGCCCGTCGGGCCCGTGACGAGCACCAAGCCGCGCGGCTTCTCCGCCATCTTGGCGATCACCGCGGGGAGGCCGAGCTCGTCGAAGGTCTGGATGTTGAACGGGATCTGCCGGATCACCATCGAGACGCACCCGCGCTGCTTGAAGCAGTTGCCGCGGAAGCGCGCGAGGTTCGCGATGCCGAACGAGAAGTCGAGCTCGTCCTCCTGCTCGAACCGCTTCTTCTGGTTCTCCGTCAGCACGGAGTAGGCGAGCTGGAGCGTGTCCTTCGGGGCGAGCGCGTAGTCGATGTTCGAATTCACGATCTCGCCGTCGATCCGGAGCTTGGGCCTCTCACCGGCGACGATGTGCAGATCGGATGCGCCGCGCTCGGCCATTTCGTCGAGCAGCTGCCGGAGGTTGACTCCGGTGGCGAGCGGCGCCGACCCGGCCGCGACCGAAGCGGCAGTCCCGGAATGAGGAGTGGACGGCGTGAACGTCGGATTCGGTCCAGTCATCTAGTTGCCTGTCGTGGAAGTAGTGTCACGTCGCGCTCGTCTCGCGTACCACCTGGTCGAGCGATGCGATGCCCTTCATCACCTTGAGCCAGCCGTCCATGCGCAGCGTGAGCATGCCGTCGTTGATCGCGGCGTTCTGCAGCTCGGCAGCTCCTTCGTTCATCAGGATGTGCCGCCGCAGAGCCGGCGTCATGTACATCACCTCGTACAGCCCCTGCCGACCCCTGAAACCGCTCCCCTGGCACTCATCGCATCCCTTGCCGCGGAAAAAGGGCACGTCGCCGATCCTCGAGTCGAGGCTGATCTTGGGCCAATACGGCGCGGCTTCCGGCGTGGCGTTCGGCCGCGCCCCGTTCAGCGAGTTCTGCGTGAAGCGCAGCTCCCGCAGGGTCGTCTTGCGCTCCACCTTCGCGGTCGCGAGCTCGATGTCGTCGGGCTCGTACTTCTCCTTGCAGCTCGAGCAGATCTTGCGCACGAGCCGCTGAGCAAGAACGAGGTTCAGCGCGGACGCGACGTTGAACGGCTCGAGTCCCATGTCCATCAGGCGCGTGATCGTCTCGGGCGCCGAGTTGGTGTGCAGCGTCGAGAGCACGAGGTGTCCGGTCAGCGCGGCCTTGATCGCGATGCCGCCCGTCTCCAGGTCCCGGATCTCGCCGACCATGATGATGTTCGGATCCTGCCGGAGGAACGCGCGCAACGCCGCGGCGAAATCGAGCCCGATCTCGGAGCGCACCTGCACCTGGTTGATGCCGAACAAGTTGTACTCGACCGGATCCTCGGCCGTCATGATGTTGACGTCGATGTTGTTGATCTTCGAGAGAGCTGAATAGAGCGTGGTTGTCTTGCCCGAGCCCGTGGGGCCGGTGACCAGCACCATGCCGTACGGGTTCGAGATCGCGTCCATCAGCTGCTCCTCGGACCGCGGCTCGATACCGAACTTCTCCAGGTCGAGCGTCAGGTTTCCCTTGTCGAGAATACGGAGCACCACCTTCTCGCCGAAGAGCGTGGGCAGCGTCGAGACGCGGAAGTCGATGACCCGGTTGCCGATCTTGAGCTTGATGCGCCCGTCCTGGGGGACGCGCCGCTCGGCGATGTTCAATGACGCCATGATCTTGAAGCGCGAGATCAGCGCGGCCTTGAGCTTCGGCGGCGGCTTCATCACTTCCGACAGCGCGCCGTCCACGCGATAACGCACTCTCAGCTCGTGCTCGAAGCACTCAAAGTGGATGTCCGACGCGCCGCGGCGCACGGCGTCGGTGAGGATCGCGTTGATCAGCTTGACGACGGGGGCCTGGTCGATCGCGACCGCCAGCGCCGACGCCGACATGTCCTCTTCCTGCTCCTCGAGCAGCTCGATGTCGTCGAGGTCGAGATCGCCGATGTCGTGCAGCAACGACTCCATCTGCGCGTCGGTGGACTCGAAGTGCTTCTCGAGAATGCCGCGGAGCGTGGACTCACCGCCGACGACGGGGAATATCTCGTAGCCCGTAATGAACTTCAGGTCATCGAGCACGCCGAGCTGCGAGGGATCGGTCACCGCGACGGTGAGCGTTCGGCCCTCGCGCTTGAGTGCGAGGAGCTGATGCTTGATGGACAGCTCGGGCGGGACGAGCTTGGCGACCTTCAGGTCCACCTCGAAGTCCTTGAGGTCGACCGCGGGCATCCTGTACCGCCGCGCGAGCAGGCGGGTGAGGTCCGTCTCCTTGACGAAGCCGAGCTTGATGAGGTTGTAGCCTATGCGCGTGCCGTTCTGCTGCTGCTCCTGAACGGCGCGCGTGAGCTGCTCCTGAGTGATCAGCCCTTCGCTGACCAACAGGTCTCCGATTCGCTCGCTCTTAACAGCCGGGGGTGCCGCCATGTACGCTCATGAGAAGGACTTCCGCCCGGAGACGCTCCGGCTGCGGAAGGTCGTTGCCTGCGGAAAACGTGTCAAGGAAAATCGCGGCCGCGCCGGGCTTGTTGGGGCGCCTTCCGCCGTACGGAACGCGGGCCGACGACCGCATTTTGAGGACGCGGGAGACGGGAAAACGTCACCTGCGGAGCCAGCTTCCCTGACAGCGCCGGTCCGATCCCCTTGACCCGCCTCAGGCCCTCTAGCGAGCCGAAGGGTCCGGACGAATCGCGGTCGGCCACGATGCGCGCGGCAAGCGTGGGACCGATCCCGTTGAGCGTTTCGATGAGCTCCGCTGACGACGTGTCCATGTCCACCGGCCCGATCGGCGCGCTCGATTTTTTCCTGGCCGCCTTGCCTCGCGTCCCGGCCTTTGAGGCCGCGCGAGCAGAATCGACTCTGCGGAGCTGATCGCTCAGCGCCGCGGCGGCCTTCGGATCGGGTGCGGCGTCCCGCGAGACGGCGCGAACGGCGCGAACTCCGGCGCCGAGCGACACGACGGCGGCGAGAAACAGAAAAGCTTTGCGCTCAGCGGGGGTGGCCACGCCAAACCATTAAGTGGCCCGGCAAGGTTTGGCGTTACCGGTTCATTGTTTTCGAGACTGTTTTAGCGCGGGGGGCGGCGGCGGGGTGCGAAGCCGGCCACACAAATGCTTACGAATTCCAGTAGGTGGCTATGAAGTCGGGAGTATCAACGCCGCCGCGACGTCGCCGACCTTCTGCAGCGACTCCGCCGAGATCTTGTTGATCGTGTCACTCGGCTTGTGATGATCCGGATAATCGATGTCGATCACGCTGATCACGCGGAGCCCCGCGCGCAGCAGCGGCAGATGATCGTCCGTGACCGGCGTCTTCTGCTCGGGAATGAACACGTCGGCGTAGCCCAGTTCGGCGGCTACAGACCATACGCGCTGCACCACCTCCGGCGCCTGTCGCACGGAATGAATCTCCTGGTAGATCTGGAGATCGCGGTCGCCGATCATGTCCCACACCACGCCGAACAGCGGCCGGTAGCCGGGCCAGGGAATGTTGCGCGCGAAGTAGCTGGATCCGATCAGCACGTCGGTCATGCTGTCGAAGTTGCCCCAGTCCTCGCCGTCCACGAACAGGAAGTCGACGCCGACTGCGGGAGGCGTGGACTTGAGCAGCTCACCGAGGGCGATCAACAGCCCGACGCCCGAGGCGTTGTCGTTGGCGCCGGGAACCGGAAGCGCCCGCTCCGCCGCCGTGCCGGCGCGGTCGGACCGCGGCCGCGTCTCCCAGTGCGTGACGTACAGCACGCGCTCAGCCGCGTCCGGCCGGAACTGCGCGATGATGTTGCGCTGCGGGATCGTCGCGCGGGTGGCCAGCGTATGCGTCCATTCCTGCGTGAACACCGTGTCGGCGGACTCGCGCATGCGCTCGACGATCCAATCGCCCGATTGCCGCCAGCCGTCGGTGCCCGGGATGCGTGGACCGAACGACATGAGCGTCGTGGCGTGCCGCAGCGCCGATTCGCCGCTGAACCCGGTGGACGGCGGGCGATGCTGCTCCTTGTCGCACGCGAGCATCAGACAGGCGAGAGCCAGTACGGGCCATTGTATCACTTCATTTCTCCGCCGAAGAATTGCAGATGCAGCACCGCGCTGAGCACGGTCTGGGTGATCTCGCGGTTGAAGTTGCGGTCAAAGCTCGCCACGCGCGAGATCAGGAAGCTGGAAGCGAGGTTCTCCCCCACGTCCGTGTCCGCGCTGAGAGTCACGGCGCGCCTGCCGCTCTCGAACAGTCGGCTGGTGTTGTTCAGGGCCAGCGGGTTGATCACGAAGCTGGATCCCTCTCCGCTCTGATAGCTGAACCGCGTGCGGACGTCGCGGTGCTTTCCTGCTCCGGCGGGAAAGCGGAACGGCATTCCGACGTCCACGTTGTAGTCGGAATTGCGCGACCTGCTGTTGATGCCCGGCTTGGATTCGGCCCGACGCACGCGGCTGAACCCTCCGCTCGTGGCCAGCCCCGGCACGAGCGCCCACGTCAGCGACAGGTTGATCGGGTAGCTCCTGAACCGGCTGTTGCTGCGGTCATCGGCCCCCGTCAAACCCGGGTCCGGTGTGCCAAATCGCTGGTCGGTCTCCTGCGCGCGGGCGCTGAGACCGACGTTCGACCACAGCCACGACAGTCCCCGCGGCCTGCCGTTCCACTGGATGCCGACGTCGGGAAAAACGACCTGCGTTCCGTCGGTGGTCGTCGCGCCTCCTTCCAGCCGCCGGATCCAGTGCCGCATCGTGTGCAGCTGGTACCGGCTCGTCAGTCGCGCGCCGAGCGGCAACTGCCAGCTGTTGCCGATGGAGACGTGGTTCACGACCGCCGCGCTGGTGGCCGGGCTTCCCTTCACGTTCAGGAATCGTCCGGCGCCACCGAGCGCGAACTGGTAGGACAGCGGCGGATCGATCGCCGTACCCTCGAACACCGAGACGACGTTCCGGTTGAGAGTGATCTCCAGCGGACGCAGCCCGCGCAGAGCACGCCGCAGCCACAGGGAGGAATCACCGAGGAACGCGAGCGCGCCGGGAATGTCCAGCGACAGCCCACCGTGCAGCACCTGCGAGTTCGCGAGCCGCCGCGGCAGACGCGATTCCCGCTCGCCGCCGTCGGGGAGCACGCGATCCGTGTAGAACAGCGTGTTGGGATCGCGGATCATGTGGTACGTGCTGGCGAAATCCAGGCGCGGCCTGATCCACGGCCGCAGCGACGGCGCGAAGTTTATCGAGCTCTCGATCGCGCGCTCCCGCTCCAAACCCGCGTCGATGCCCGCGAGCGATTGCCCCTCCGACTCCGCGATGATCCCCAGCGCGGTGGCGGGATCGTAGTCGCGGAGATCCCGCACCGAGCTGAGATCGAAGCGCGCGCGCAGCGTCTCCATCGGCTTGAAGGCGAGCACCGCTCCGTTTCGCCAGGTGCGCGACACTCCGCTGACGGGAGCGGGCCGCTCGCCGGGCGTGGCCGCCGGACGGAAGAACGAGAACCGCTCGTCGCTCCCGTTGCGGTACACGCTCGCGAGAAACAGCTCAACCGGCGACCAGCGCGAGAATTCCGGAAGGAGCGCGCGCGTCAGGTTGAGCTCCGCGCCCAGCAGGAAGTTGCGCGCCCCTCCCTCCTGGAACTCGCTGCGGGCGCTCGCCGACGTGTAGCTGCTGTTGAGCACGAGGTTGTTCAGCAACGGCGCGAGCACATGGCCCTCGAGCGGCACGGTGCGGCGGACGCTGGCGGTGTACGAGACGGCCGAAGAGCGCGGCGAGCGCAGCCCGTCCACCGCCTCCGCCTGGATGTCGGACTGCGACAGGAATAGCGGCTCCGCCGCAGCCAACGTGTAGCTCAGCGTGACAGGGATGGACAGCCCGAGCGACCGCGGCAGCAGCTTCTCGAGCCGGAACGCGGCGCTCACGTCCACGGCGTTGTCCGCGAGAAACTCCGGCTGCTCCGCGAGCTGCCGGAAATGCGCGTCCCGCCGGCTGAAGCTCAGCCGGAGGTCCCCGAAGTCGCTCGCGACGATCGACGCGGCGAATTGACCGGCCAGCCCCGTTTCGGCCACGACGTCCGCGAGGCGGATGTCGTTGACCCACAGCTCGAGCGTGTCCCCGGGCGCTATCGGCTGGCTGCCGCCGCCGTCGCTCACGCGCACCATTCCTACGGCCAGCTCCTGCACCGTGGCGAGATTCGGCGCGCTCGATCCCGGCGCAATCGTGTACGCGATGTAGCCGTCGGCGCACGCGGCATACCGTCCGGTCGCCGACGTGCCGGACGGAGCCGGAGTATTCGCTATGAGAACGGAATCCAGCCCGGTGCACGTGTTTGCCCTGGAGCCGGAAAGAAATGCGTTCTGGATCTGCGCGCGCAGCGCGAAGAGCTTCTGGAAATCCACGCGGATCTCGGGCAGCCACGCCGCGCGCGTGCTGCCGCCGTTGAGCGGCGCGCGATACATGTAGAAGTTGTTGGGATCGCGGCCGATCTTGACGAAGAAGTGCAGCTCTCCGTCTTGCCCCCAGCCGCCGTTGATGCCGCGGGCCCACAGGCGGAGCTGCTTGTATCCCATGAAGTTCTTCTGCCCTTCCGGGAAGCGGTAATACGCCTCGGCCCGCTGATATCGCTCGAGGCCGCCCGCGGTGAGCCGCAGCGAGCGCTCGTTGATCTGCACCCGGGCGGACGAGTGCGCGACCGTCTTCGTATCCGGCTCGTCGATGACGCCGGGCGGGGATTCGTAGTCGATGCCGCCGGTGCGGTTCCGGTCCTGCGTGCCGATCACGCCGGCGATCACGTAACCGCCCGCCGCCTGCCGCTCGCCTCCGATTCCGATCAGCGGCTTGTCGTCCCGCTTCAGCCAGGGCGCACCCGTCAGCCGCAGTCTCGCGAGCGGCACGCGGACGAACGCATCCTCCGGCGTGCCATGGCCGGAGATCATCGTTATGCGCAGCGAGCGCACGCGGCGGAGCAGCAGCTGGCCGAGCGAGTCGTCCGGCGAGCGAAACGGCACGCGCACCAGAACCCAGCAGACCGGATGACCGCCGCCGGAGTTGAACGTGGTCGGCGCGGGCGCGCACCGCCCCACTCGGTTGTACGACTCCGGGTTCGACAAATCGACAACGTATCTCCGCCACCGCTCCTGGTCGCGCTCAGCCTGCGTGAGGTTCAGCACGTTGTCGAAGTCGATGTCTTCCTCATCCATGCGGTTGTTGCCGACGGTGCAGTTGGCGCGCGAATCGCCGAGCAGCTGAGCGAATCTCGTCCCGCCGGCGCACAGCGGATGAGCGTTTAGCGTCACGCCCTCGCCCCCTGATCCCTGGATCAGAGTCAGGCTCTCTACCCTGTCGCCCGGAAGCCCGATGTCGTCGGTCGTAACGTTGAACGCGCGCGAGAACTGGTCGCGCTCGCTATTCAGACTGTCGAGTCCGCTGACCATACGGCCGGAATACACGCTGTCCGACGCCATCGCCGGGTCAGCGACGATCCGCAATGTGTCCGGAGCGAACACCAGCGTGTTCTCCGAGACGTCGCCGAAGTCGAATACAAGCAGCGGATTGCGCGCTCTCCCCTCGGGGGACGTGTCGACCTGCGCCCAGAATTCGAGGTTCTCGACGCGGGTGAGGTCGACGCCCGACGGACCGAGCACGGTCCTGATCGAACGCCAGCGCCGGCCGGAGGCCGTCGCGACGGTGTTCCATTGAAACTCGCGCTTGCCGGAGTTGTACAGCCCTCCGACCGACAGTGGATACAAGGTCATCCAGAGCAGCGTCTCCGGACCCGCGACGCCGCTGCCGAACAGCTCGGTCTGCGGATCGATCTGCCTGATCGTGTACTGCACGGGCCGTCCGCTGACGTCGAGCCCGTTGGTCTGCCACGCCATCGTCGCGGCGCGATCGAACGACAGCACGTCACTCCCGGCCCGCAGGGGGAGGGCCGTGCCGAGCGCTGGCTGACTGCCGTAGTACCAGGTGCCGTCGGTGAGCGGGACCTGGATTCCGCCCTCGCCTTCGAACGACTCGATGTACGCCTGCCCCGCGAAGTTCGGGCGCGGACGGCTCATGGCCAGCTCGCCCGACACGCTTATGCGCGACGGCACCGACGTGCGGCCGTATGGCAGCCGCGACACGAGCCGCGTGAGCGGATCAGCCTCGAAGTCGAACAACCCGCTCACTCCCGCCACCAGCGACGCGGCCGGCTCGAACCCTAGCGGCGGCCGGTTGAACGTCGTCTTCTGCGACTGCGAGATCGCGGTGAAGCTGATCTGCCCGCGCTCCATGAGAAATTCCGCGGCCACTCCGGTAATTGACGTCGGCGTGTCGGCGAACAGCGGGTTCTCCTCGTACCGCACGCTTACCTGCCGCGGCCGGGGGAAGAGCGTGTCCGGGCGCGCGAACGTCACGCGGCCGAGATCGTAATCCACGGTGTAGTCCACGCCGCGCGTCAGCAGGATGCCGTCCACGTACAGCCGCTCGGAGCTCGGGCGAAGCTGCACCGATCCCAGCATCAACCCGCCAAGGTCGCCGCCGCCCTCGGCCTGATACCGTATTCTCAAGTGGTACAGCGCGCGCGGGCGCTGAGCGGTGTTGAGGTGCTCGGAGGGCGTGGAATAGATCGCGTCATTGGACGGATTGCCGCCGGTGGCGAGCCCGTCGCCGGCGAACGGCCGCACGGATGGAAAGACCAGGAACTGATCGTTGATCATCCGCGCGGACGTCGTCGAAAATCCGACCTGCAGGTTGGGATCCGAGGGTCGCGGCCAGAGCCGGTTCTCGAAATCGAACGTCGAGCTGTTGGTTTCCTGGGCCAGCCCGAACGCCTCGAGGTACGTCTCCGCCCCTCCGGCGAACGGCTTCTCGTGGTCCGTGCCCGCACTGGTTACGATTTTCACGCTCACCGACGGCCGCACGATCCCCGCGCCGCCCACGCGATATACGCTCCGGATCTCGCGGATGAACGCCGGATCCCCCGGCGCGACCTGCGGATCCCAGAGCAGGTTGGCGAACTGCTCTCGCTCCGCAACGAATTCCAGGTCGGGCGTCCCCCCGGTCGTGACGTGCGTGGTGTCGCGGCCGCCGACGCGGACGCGGTACGCGACCACGAGCCGCTCCCGGTCGATCGAGAGCGGCCGCACGAGCGTGATCCACAGCAGCGAAGGGTCCGCGTAGTAGTCGATTCCCTCGCGCAGGTACTCGTACACCTGGCCGCGCCGGGAGCGGGGATCGCCGAGCAGCCGGAACTGCGGCCCGCTGGGCGTCGCCGGCTGGGCGCCGATGAGCAGGCGGTACACGAAGAGCCGGGTCGGGCGGAGCGTGTCCGGCAGCGCCGCCGCGGCGGTGGCGAGCGCGCGGGAATCGAGGATGTCCACGTTGGGATGGCCGCGAATGAGACGAGGATCGATGGTGAAGAAGAACCGCCTCGGCTCGAACTGGTAATCCTCTATGCTCCGATCGACTTCCTGCAGCGTCCGGTCGCCCACCGTGAAGACGCGGTCGCCGACGATGTTGCCCTTCTGCTGGGCCATGATCGCCTTGAGCCGCATAGGGCCCAGTCGCGTGATGGCCTGCAATCCGGTGTTGTTGCTCGGAATTCCCGCGGTGATGAACCGCGACTGCGGCGGCTGGAACGTCACGTTGCCGATCTCGAAGCGCTCGAGCAGGTCCCTCTCTCTCCCCTGGTAGTAGATCGAGATGTTGTTGGACGCGTCGAACTCCCGCTGCGAGTCGTAATCCACGTTCACGTGAATGCGATTCGCGACCACGCCGCCCGAGCGCAGAGACGCCTGAAAGTCGAACAGCGGCTCGAACCCCGTCCGGCAGCCGATGACCGGATCGAACCCGCCCACGGCCGAGCAGCGCTCATTCACCGCGCGCTCGGCGCGAAACTCGACACGGCCGTCGAGATGCACGGAGAGATCGGTGTAATCGCCAAGCAGCGTGGCGGCTCTGTCCGCCACGCCGGACGGCGGCTTGGGCGGAAGCTCGTCGGGGAACCGCGTGGCGCGAGCCTGCGTGGCGAACGTGCGCGCCTGCACCTGCCCCCAGGTGGACTCCATGATGCTGCGTACGTTCTGCTGGAACGCCGTCGCGCGCGCGGCCGCGATCTGCTCCTGCGCGAGCCGGAACGACTCCCGCTCGCTCAACGCGCGCACTGTGGGCAGCCTGAAGGGCAGCGAGTCGGGGCCGATTCTTAGCCGGACGCC
>JBPPMH010000162.1:0-8380 GCA_051305945.1 Gemmatimonadaceae bacterium | reverse complement strand
ATGTCGTTCCCCAACACCGTGGAGCGGCTGCAGGCAGTGAACGTCATTGGCGTGGTCCCCGGCACGGATCCCGTGAAGCGCTCTGAATACGTCGCGTACACCTCCCACTTCGATCACCACGGAATTGGCCCGCCGGTGAACGGCGACTCCATATACAACGGCGCGTCGGACAACGCCTCCGGTGTCGCGGTGACTCTCGGAGTGGCCCACTCGGCGGCGCATTCGCCGCGGCCCGCGCGATCGCAGCTATTTGTGTTCGTGGACGCGGAGGAGTCCGGATTGCTCGGCTCCGAGTATTACGCCGCGCACCCGACGGTGCCGATCGAAAGGATCATCGCCAACGTCAACGTGGACGGCGGGAATATCCTCGGCAGAGCGCGGACGCTCCGCGTGCTCGGCGACACCAAGAGCTCGCTCGGCCCGATGCTGGCCGAGCTGGTGCGGGCCGACACGCTCACCATCGAGCCTGACACGCACCCGGAGCGCGGCTACTTCTACCGCTCCGACCATTTCTCCTTTGCCAAGGTGGGCGTGCCTTCGGCGTCGATCGCCGCCGGCGTTCGCTTCGTCGGCCGGCCTGACGGGTGGGGGGTCGAACAGAACGAGGACTACACCGCGCACCGCTATCACCAGCCGTCCGACGAGTACCGTGCCGATTTCGATCTGACCGGCGCCGCGCAGCTCGCCGGCATCGTGTACCGGTTCGGGAGCTGGCTGGCGGATTCGCCGGTAGTCCCGACGTGGAACCAGGACGCCGAATTCCGCGCATTGCGGCCGGGAGGGCAGTGACGGGGGAGGACCCGCTACTCGCTCTCCGGAGTGAGTTCCCGATTCTCGAGCGCAGCACTTACCTGGTCTCGAACTCGCTCGGGCCGATGCCGCGAACCGTGCCGGCAAAGCTTGCGGAATACGCTGCCGCCTGGGGCGACCACGGCGTGAAGGCTTGGAACTTCGGCTGGTGGGAGATGCCGGTCACCGTTGGGAACGTGATCGCTCCGCTGATCGGCGCGGGTGAGAACGAAGTGGTGATGCTGCCCAACGTGACGATCGCGCAGTCCGTGGTCTTCTCGGCGCTCGATTTTCCGCCGGAGCGTAACCGGATCGTAATGACCGGACTCGACTTTCCGTCCGTTCGCTACGCCGCGCATGAAATGGCGACCAGGCTCGGGGCGGAAGTCGTCACCGTGTTATCCGACGACGGCATCGGCATCGAGACCGAGCGCGTGCTCGAAGCGATTGACGAGCGCACGCGTCTGGTCGCGGTCTCGCACGTTCTGTTCAGGTCCGCGTACGTCATGGATGCGGAACGCATTTGTCGGCGCGCCCGGGAGATGGGCGCGCTGGTCGCGCTCGACGCCTTTCATTCGGTGGGAATCATTCCGGTGGACGTGAAAGCGCTCGGCGTGGACTTCCTGACCGGCGGCGTGCTCAAATGGCTGTGCGGCGGACCCGGCGGCTGCTTTTTGTACGTCTCGCCCGCGATCAGGGACACGCTCTCGCCCGCGCTCACCGGCTGGCAGGCGCACGAGGAGCCTTTCCAGTTCGATCCGACGATGAGGTTCACGACGGGCGCGTTCCGCTGGCTCAACGGCACGCCGGTGATTCCCGCGCTGTACGCGGCCGCCGAGGGCCCGAAGATCGTCCAGCGCGCGGGCGTGGATTCGGTCAGACGGAAGAGCAAGCGGCAGACGGCAAGGCTGATAGAGCTCGCGGACGAGCGCGGCTACAGGGTCCGCGCGCCGCGGGACCCGGAGCGTCGCGGCGGCACCGTCGCCGTGGATCTGCCGAACGCGGAGTTCGTGGCGCGGGACCTGGTGTCGCAGGAGATACTCATCGACTACCGGGTGGGCGCGGGGATTCGGATCGCGCCGCACTTCTTCACCGAGGATAGCGAGCTCGACACGGTGTTCGACGCCATTGACGCGTCGCTCGCGACGGGGAGCTGGAAGAAGTTCGCCGGCTCCACGCCGGTCGTAACATGACGGAAGCGCGCGAGCCCGCGGGCGGAGCGATCCACGTCTCCGCCTCCGTCGCGCGGGCGCTGGCCGCGGGCCAGCCCGTGGTCGCGCTGGAGAGCTCGGTTTTCGCGCAGGGGCTGCCGGAGCCGGCGAACCGCGAAGCGCGCGACAGGATGGTCCGGGCGATCACGCGCCATGGCGCCGTGCCCGCGATCACCGCCGTCGCGCGCGGCCGGCTCGTGGTCGGGCTGGAGGGCGCGGATCTGGAGCGCTTCCTGGCGCGGGACGGAATCGTGAAAGTAGCCGCGCGCGATCTCGCGGCCGCGGCCACGCTCGGCGCCGACGGCGCGACGACGGTGAGCGCGAGTCTGGTGCTCGCCGCGCGCGCGGGCATCCGGGTCTTTGCCACCGGCGGAATCGGCGGCGTGCATCGCGACGCGCCGTTCGACGAGTCCTCGGACCTGATCGAGCTGTCGCGAAATCCGGTCGTCTGCGTCTGCGCCGGCGCCAAGGCCATCCTCGATCTCCGCGCGACCAGCGAGCGGCTCGAGACGTTGAGCATTCCGGTCGTCGGCTTCGGGACCGACTGGCTGCCGGAGTTCTACAACTCGGGCGCGACGATTCCGGCCGCGTGGTGCGTGGACTCGCCGGAGCAAGTGGCGCGACTGTTCGAGCGGCATCGCGCGCTCGGCATGCCGGGCGCCGTGTTGGTCGGAAACCCACCGCCCGAAGGGGAGCGGCTTGCGGCCGATGTCATCGCGGCCGCCATCGAGACCGCGCTGAGTGATTTGAGAAAGTCGGGCGTCGCGGGAAAGGAAGTGACTCCGGCGCTGCTGGCTTCGGTGGAGCGCGCGACGGCTGGGAAGTCGGTCGCGATCAACGTCGCGCTGCTCGAAAGCAACGCCGACCTGGCCGCGCGCATCGCGGTAGCGCTCGCTGCCCCCGAAAAAAACCGTTGAACTAACGCGCGCATAAGTGGTACAATTTCAACAGGTTCTCTCGCGCCGGAGGAATGCACCAAAATGGCTACCCCTTTCCTTAGTTCTGAAGAGTACGACGAGCGTGCGCATCAGTTCTACAACGAGGGGAGGTACGACGACGCAGTAGAGACGTTACGCGAGGGGCTCGACGTGTACCCCAATTCCGTCGAGCTGCACATCGGTCTGGGATACGCTTTTCACGCGCGGGAGGAGTTCGCGTGGGCCCGCCGCAGCTTCGAGGAGGCTCTGATCCTCGACTCCGAGCACGAGGACGCGCTCGCGGGCTTCGGCGAGACGCTGCTCAAGTTCGGCCAGCAGGCCGCCGCGCTCAGATCGTTCCGCCGGATTCTCGAGCTGGGCTACAGCGACGACCTCGAGCTGATGCTTCAGGTCGGGCGCGCGTTGTTCCGCGAGGGGCTCATCGAGGACGCCAGGCAGTTCTTCGAGGTCGCGATGGAGCAGGCGACCGAGTCCGCCGAAGCCGTGGCGTGCGTGGGCTACGCGCAACACCGGCTCGGCGACAATGACGGTGCGGTGACCACGCTGCGTCGCGCGCTTCAGCTCGACAGCGATCACAGCGAGGCCCGCATCTACCTCGGCAACATCCTGTATGACCGCGGCGACTATGAGGCCGCGCTGTATCATCTCGACCGGTCGTCGCCGGACGACCACTGGGACGAGCTCGGCATCTGGCGCATCATCGAGCTGAAGAAGACGGTGTATCGGCTGCGTGACAACGACGCCGAGCTGAAGCCGTGGCAGGACCGGCTCAAGGATCTCGCGGGCGAGCCGGACGACATAGATGAGATGCTGGCCGAGATCGAGGCGAAGGTCGTGGAGTCGGACCAGGAGCAGGCGCGCGGCCAGCTGGAGCTGTTCGGCGCGCTGCTGACGTCGCTGGCCGTGCGCGAGGAACCGGAATTGCACACGATCACGCTCGACGAGCGCCGCCAGCTCGAAGGCACCTGGGACGAGATCTTGGACCAGATGCACCGCGCGAGCGCGACGGCGCGTACCAGAACACTCGAGGAATACATGGCAACCGAGGCACGCCGCGCTTATACGCTGACCGGAATGACGGTGTCCATGGCGGACGCCGAGAGCTTCGTCCGTGCGATCGCGCACGCAGGGCTTGTCCGGATCGTAAAATGACGGGCGGGTACGGCGGCGGCGGCGCGGACTCCGCGCTGGCGGACATCCGGCCCGTAGTCACCAGAATCGACACGCCCGGCAGCTCCGAAGATCTCGCGGCAGACCTGATCGAGATCTGGAGCGGATTGGAGACGGCGCTGCGCCGCATGATTGTCGGATCGGCGCTGAGCGGTCAGGCGCTGGTGCGCGAAGTCCGGCAGCGGGAGATGATCACGCTGACCCAGGCGCACGCGCTGCTCGAGTTCCTCGCCTCGCGCGAGCGCTGCGACAACGTCAGCTATAAACCCACGCCCGCGGACGTGGCTGCCGCCAAGGACGCGTTCACCCAGCTCGACACGGCGACCGGAACGCCGGGGCGCGACGCCGCTACCGCGGGCGCCGCGTCGGCGTTGGCGGGTGCGCCCGCCGCGGGGACCGGGTACAGCGCCGCGCAACGCGCCGCCGCGGAGCCGCCGGAGCCGGCGATTGTTCCTCCTTATCCTGGCTTGCGGCCGCTCATGCGGGACCGCACGGCCGGCCTTCCGACGTGGGGCTGGCTCGCCATCGCCGTCGTCGCGCTCGCGTTCGCCGGAGTGGCCGCCTACTACGCGATGCAGAATCGCGGCAACGACATGGACAAGGCGATCCGGATGATGACGGACGGTCGCCGCGAGGCCGCCCGCGGCGAGTTCACCCGGATCGCGCGGGAGAATCCGGAGCTGGCCCCTCCCCACGTTTTCCTCGCGCGGATCGCGCGCGAAGAAGGGGACCTCGTGGCGGCTCGGCGCGAGATCGAGACCGCGATTCGGCTCGATCCGCAATGGAGCGTCGCTCAGAGAGAGATGGGGATGCTCCTGTTGTCGCAGGGGAACTACGACATCGCGCGGCGGTTCTTCGTGCGCGCGATCCAGCTGAATCCCGTGGACTCGGCGGCGAAAGGGTTCCTCGGCTGCTCGCTGATCCGGCTCGGGAACCGCGACCTGGGGCTGAAATTCATCGGCCAGGCGGGACAAGGGTCGTGGTCGGCGTGCGCCAGATAACGACCGTATCTAACTGAGCACAGCGGTCTCTCCTTTTGCCGGCCCCGAGGGTGAGACGGGGGAATTCGAGTTTTCGAGTTACCAGTTTGCCGGTTAGCCAGTGATGAGTGTTCCCCTTGGCTACTCCCAACTGGTCACTCGCTACTGGCAACTCATCACTTGGATCCTTTGCAGAATTCTCGTAGCTCCGATATCAAGTGATTGAGTTCCACAACGTCGGAAAGACGTACCGGTCTCTGACGGGCCGGAGCGTCCGCGCCGTGGATGGCTTCTCGCTCGAGATTCCGCGGGGAGAGGTGTTCGGAATCGCCGGTCCCAATGGCGCGGGCAAGAGCACGCTCATCGGAGTCCTGCTTGGATTCCTGCACCCCTCGGACGGATCCGTGCGGGTGGACGGGATGCAGCCGCGGTCGTACATCGAGAAGCACGGAATCGGCTACCTGTCGGAGCTGGTGACGATCAACAAGCGGTGGCGCGCCGATGCGGCGCTCTCCCGGTACGCGACCCTCGCCGACATCCCGCGCGAGCGGATCTCCGAATCGGTGGAGAAGGCGATCGCGACGCTCGGGCTTGGCGAGCACCGGCGCAAGAGCGTAAAGGCGCTCTCGAAAGGCAACCTCCAGCGCGTGGGGCTGGCGCAGGCGCTGCTGCGCGACGAGGAGCTGCTGATCCTCGACGAGCCGACGCACGGTCTCGACCCGGTCTGGACGCAGCGCTTCCGCGACATCGTCGGCGCGCTGCGCCATCCGAACAGAACGATGATCATCGCGTCGCACAACCTCGACGAGCTGCAGCGGCTCACCGACCGCGTGGCGATCATCGATCACGGCAGGCTCCAGCGTGTGGTCGGCACGAGCTCGCTCGACCAGCCGTCCGCGGGCGCGCTCACCTACCGGATCTCGCTGGCTTCGGGCGCCGAGCATTTCACGCGGGTTTTTCCCGGCGCCGCGGCGGTGGGTCGCGGCGAGTACGAGGTCACAGTGCCCGATCTCGCGACGCTCAACAGCCGCCTGGGCGAGCTGATGGTGGCGGGCGCCGTAGTCGCTGCGGTCGTTCCCACCCGGTCAGTGCTCGAGCAACAGTTTCGCGAAGCGGTGGGAGAGAGCGCGTGAACCGCCGCCAGATTGTTTCGTACGCGCCGTGGCAGCTGTGGGACTTCGCGCTCGATCGCGGAGTCGCCCTGCTGTTCGTCGGCGGGCTGCTGGGACTGTCGGTGCTGTGGCCCGGCTACGTCGCGTTCAGCCAGCAGATGCCGCCCGAACTGGTCGCCGACGAGCTGATCAAGATCGCCGTCGCCCAGCAGATATCCATCCTCGTGGTCATCGCGACCAGCGGTATCGTCGCCAACGACAGGATCGGCGGCTACTACCGCTTCCTCTTCTCCAAGCCCGTGCGGATGCCGGCGTACTACGCGATCCAGTTTCTGGTGACGCTCACCGGGACGCTGCTCGCGACGCTGATCCTGCTGGCGGCGTTCTGGGTCTTCGTGGGCTGGGTTTCTCCGATTGTGCCCCTCGTCATGGTCGTCGCGACGTTTCTGGCTCTCGGCGGCACGGTCTTCTTTTTCTCGACGATCACCCGCCTCGACTGGGCGGGGCTCGTGCTGCTCTGGGGCGCGAGCGCGCTGTCCCGCACCCTCGCGGCGGACAAGGCCTGGTACGACGTCGTGCGCTGGGTACTTCCGCCCACGCACCACATAGACAAGCTGCGCGACGCGCTGTTCGCGGGCACGGGGATAGATGCCGGCGGGACGGCGTGGCTCGTGGGCTACGGCCTGGCTTTCTTCGTCGCCGGGCTCGTCGTCCTTCAAAGGAAGGCGATAGCAGAGTGATTCTCGCCGGCGTGACGCGCACCGTGCTCGGCAACGGCCTCACGGTGCTGGTTAAGGCCGACCCCGATTCGGAAGTCGTCGCGATAGTCACCTACGTCAAGGCGGGATACTTCGACGAGCCCGACGAATCCGTCGGCATCTCGCACGTGCTCGAGCACATGTTCTTCAAGGGCACGCCGACGCGCGGGGTCGGCGAGATCGCGCGGCAGACCAAGGCGGCGGGCGGCTACCTCAACGCCCACACGATCTACGATCACACTAGCTACTACACGGTGCTGCCGGCGGCTTCGCTCGCCCGCGGGATCGCCATCCAATCGGACGCGTACCGCAACTCGCTGATCGACGAGACGGAGCTCGCGCGCGAGCTCGAGGTGATCATCCAGGAAGCCAAGCGCAAGGAGGACAACCCGTCCGCGGTCGCCGTCGAAAATCTGTACGCGCTGCTGCACGACACGCACCGGATTCGCCGCTGGCGAATCGGCCAAGAGGACGTACTCCGCGGACTGACGCGCGAGCGAATGCTCGCGTTCTATCGGGAGTATTACCGGCCGGGCAACACGATCCTCGCGATCGCCGGCGGTGTGGATGCGGCCGCGACACTCGCCGAAGTGGAGCGCGCGTACGGCGACATGCCGGCCGGCGACGTCGCCCGCGACCGCGGGCCGGCCGAAGCGGGCGAGCCGGGATTTCGCTACAGGGAGCTGTCGGGGGACGTCGCCCAGACGCAGCTCGCGCTCGGCTGGCGCACCGCGCCGCTAGATGATCCTGCCACGCCGGCGCTGGACCTCGGCGCGATGCTGCTGTCGGCGGGAAGATCGTCGCGCTTGTACCGCGCGGTGCGGGAGCGGCAGCTCGCGTCGTCGGTTTCGGCGAGCAACTACACGCCCACGGACGTCGGCGTCTTCGTCGTCCACGCCGAGACCGAGCCGGAGAAGACCGCTGACGCCGCGCGCGCGATTCGCGCGCAGGTGGATTCGCTGCGACGAGGGGACATCGCGCAAGTCGAAGTGGACCGCGCGCGGCGTCTGTTCGAGAGCGGCTGGATCCGGCGTCTGGAGACGATGGAAGGGCAGGCGCATCACCTGGCCGAGTGGGAGGCGCAGGGCGGCTGGCAGCTCGGCGGGGAGTACTTCGAGAGATTTTTGCGCGCCGACGCGCGCGACGTCGCGGACGCCGCCACCCGATTTCTCACAGTGGACCGGTGCGGCGTCATGATCTACCGTCCGGAGTCGGCGCCCCCGGTCTCCGCTGGCGCGGCGGAGCTCCGGGGGCTGATTCAGGGCGGCGACGCTCTTCTCAAGCACGAACTTCCGCCCGCCGCTCCGGCGGTTCATTCGCGCGCGGTCGAACAGGTCGGCGCGGAGCACGGTGTCAGCGTGTTCCGGACGGGGCGCGGGCTGCCGATTCTCGTGCGGCAAAGATCCTCGGTGCCGATGGCGC
>JBPPMH010000161.1:0-17250 GCA_051305945.1 Gemmatimonadaceae bacterium | reverse complement strand
GGCGTCGATTCCAACCCGATGGCGGTCTGGCTGTGTGAGCTGCGTCTCTGGCTCGCCATGGTGATGGAGCAGCGGGACGAAGGAATTCGCGCGATCAAGCCGCTTCCCAACCTCGACCGGCAGATCCGCGTGGGCGACACGCTCACTGGCGGCACGTTTGCCGCGGCCGGCCGCGTTCCGTCCCGCGTGGTCTCCCGTCTGCGGCTTCGGTACACGCGGTCCCGCGGCCCTCGTAGGAAGACGCTCGCGCGACTGCTCGATCGGACCGAGCGGGCGCTGGCGATCGACGCACTTGTCCGCGAGATGCAGGCGCTGGACAACGCGCGGCGCGAGCTGCTCCTGTCCGCGCGCGCGCGTGACCTGTTCGGCAATCGACAGCCGCCCGCCGCGGACACCCGCCGCGCGCTCGCGGACGTACGTTGCACGCTGCGCGAGCTGGGACAGCGCAGAAAGAATCTTCTCGCCGGCGCCGCGCTGCCTTTGTCGGTCGCGGCTCACTTCTCCGAGGTCGCCGAGGCGGGCGGCTTCGATCTCGTCGCCGGCAACCCGCCGTGGATCCGCCTGCATCGCATTCCCGCGCGAATGCGTGTCCGCCTGCGCGAGGAGTTCCGCGTGTTCAGAGGATCGGCCTGGACGGCCGGCGCCGAGGCCGCGCGCGCGGGCTCCGGCTTCGGCTCGCAGGTGGACATGGCGGCCCTCTTCGTCGAACGCTCCCTCGCCCTGCTCAGGCCGGGCGGAATCGCCGCGCTCCTGCTCCCCGCCAAGCTCTGGTCATCGCTCGCCGGCGGCGGGGTCCGCGCGCTGCTGCGCGACGAATCCGCGATTCTCACGCTGCAAGACCTGAGCAACGCGCCCGTAATGTTCGACGCGGCCGTCTACCCGTCGCTGCTCGTCGCGCGCAAGTCGGCTCCCTCTGGCGGTGACCTCACGCGCTGCGCGGTGCATCGGCGAGCAACGATGTTCGCGTGGCGGACGCAAACCGCGCGGATTCCCCTGGACGAAACGACGGGCAGCCCGTGGATCCTCGCTCCTCCCGACGTTCGCGCCGCCTTCGACAAGCTGCGCGCGGCCGGAGTGGCGCTCGCGGAAACCCGCCTCGGGCGTCCTCTCCTCGGCGTGAAGTCGGGCTGCAACGAAGCTTTTGTGGTCACCACTGCCGGCGAGCGCGATTCCACCACTACGCTCATCCGAAGCGGTGACCGCGCGGGTGAGGTAGAGTCCGCGCTTCTCCGTCCGGCGATCAGGGGTGAGCACCTCACGCCCTGGCGCTGCGCGCGGGCCGGCACGCGGGTCATCTGGACGCACGGCGATGACGGCCGCGCGCTTCGAACCCTCCCGCCGCGCGCGAAAAGCTGGCTCGGCCACTATCGCGCGCGACTCGAGACGCGCACGGACGGCCGCGCCAGCGACCGCTGGTGGTCGCTGTTTCGTACCGAAGGCGCAGCCGGCGGATCGCCGCGCGTCGTCTGGGCGGACGTCGGGAAGCGCCCCCGCGCCGCCGTGCTGACCCGGGGCAACGACGCAGTTCCACTCAACAGCTGCTACGTCGTCAGGTGCAGAGACGAGCGCGAAGCGCTCGCATTCGCCGCCGTCCTGAACAGCGACATCGCCACGGCGTGGCTCAATCTGGTCGCCGAGCCCGCCCGCGGCGGATATCATCGCTACCTCGGCTGGACGCTCGCGCTAATGCCTCTCCCGCGCGACTGGACCGCCGCGTGCGCGACGCTCCCCAGTGTAGCCAGCGCAGTGATGGATGGCAGTGCCGACTCGACCGACCTGCTCGACGCCGTGCTCGGCGCGTACTGCGTACGGTTTGCCGACGTCGAACCGCTGCTCGCGTGGACCGGTTAGAGCGCGCGCATCCCGACACTGTTCGCCGGATCATCGCCGGGGAATGGCTGCGCGCGGTCGCGATCTCTCCGGTGCTCGGCTCGGTGCGCTTGCGCCCGCATCAGCTCGACGCTGCGAGACGGATCCACGGCATGATTCGAAAACATGGTGGAGCGCTGCTGTGCGACGAAGTGGGACTCGGCAAGACCTATGTGGCGCTGGCAATCGCCGCTTCGCATGCCAGACCGCTGGTCGTTGGCCCCGCCTCGCTGCGCGCGATGTGGCTCGACGCCGCCGGACGCGCCGGCGTGACGATCAGGTTCGTTTCGCTGGAATCGTTGAGCAGATCCGTCCCGGCTCAGCGGGATCATGATTTCATGGTCGTCGATGAAGCGCATCATTTCCGGACGACATCCACCGCGCGCTATCGGGCGCTGGCGAAGTTTGCCGCGCGCTCGCGCGTCCTGCTGGTTTCGGCCACGCCGGTGCACAACAAAGCCGAAGACCTGACCGCGCTCTTCCAGCTATTCCTCGGCTCGGTGGCGCGAACGCTGTCGAAGGAGCAAGCAGCCGGCCTCGTAGTGCGGCGCGATCAACGCGAAGCCGGCGATCTGTTTCCGCGGGTGCATGAGCCGGTGCGGCTCGATTTGCCGCACGACCCACGGCTGCTGGAAGCGCTGCTGGCGCTCCCGCCGCCAATTCCGCCGAAGGATGGTGGAATGGCGGCCGCGATCGTCACTCAGACTCTGGTCCGGCTCTGGGCGTCGAGCGACGCGGCGCTGCGCGAGGGTCTTCGCAAGCGGCTGGCGAAGGCGATCGCGATCCGCGAGGCGCTCGAGGCAGGGCACTATCCGACACGGCACGAGCTGGCGGCGTGGACCTATGCTGAGGGCTCGGTCCAGCTCGGCTTCGCTCACCTCCTCGCTCCGAGTGATTTCGCCGGATCATCCACTTTGATCGAGGCGGTAAAAGCGCACGAACGCGAGCTGGTCGACGTGCTTGCAACGCTCCCGCGGGATTCGATCACGGACGCGGCGCGCGTCGAGCATCTGCGCGCGTTGCGGGGCGGACACGCAACCGCGAAAGTCGTCGCGTTCTCGCAGTTCTCCGAGACGGTCGCGATGTACTACCGGTGTCTCGCTCGCTCCGGCGGGACTGCTATGCTGACGTCTCGCGGCGCACGCATCGTAAGCGGGTTGATCGCCCGGCGCGAGGCTCTGGAGCGGTTCGCACCGGCCTCATCGAACGCGACGCCACCAAAACCCGGCCAGGAGATCACTCTGCTGATCGCGACCGACCTCCTGAGCGAGGGCGTCAATCTCCAGGATGCGTCGGTGATCGTGCATCTCGACCTGCCGTGGACTGCGGCGACGCTCGAGCAGCGTGTCGGCCGCGTCGCGCGACTGGGCTCGCGCTGCCGCGATGTATTCGTCTATCACATCGCGCCGCCCGCGCCGGGCGCGGCCGTGCTCCGAGCCGAGTCGATCATCCGCCGCAAGACGATGCTAGCCGATGCCGGCGTGGGGCCGTCCCGCATTCCGCCGCTGTTCGCCCGGACGTCCCCGGTGCAGCGAAGTGACGTCGCGGATGCGGAGTCGGTCCGACGTGTGTTGCGTCTGTGGGCGACGCAGGCCACCGTCGAGGAGCAACCGCGATGCGTATGGGCGGCAGTTGTTGCCGACCGTGACGCATTACTCGCTCTGGCAACAGTGCGTGGGAGGGCGATGCTGGTTGCTGGCCACGGGGCGCGACTGTCCACGGCTCCCGCGCTGGTCCGCGACATCGTCGACGCGGCCGGAAAAGCCCCGGCGTCCGTTCCGCCAGACGACGTCGCGTCGGCGTACGCCCACATTCGGCGCTGGATCGACAACGAGCTCGCCGCTGATGACGCGGGCCTATCTCTCGCAATGCCAGCGCTCGCGCGGCGAATCGCGGCGGGCCTCGCGCGGCGGCTGTCGGCTTGTCCCCGGCACCAGCGGCCCCGCCTGTCCGAGCGAATCGCGGCTCTACAGAGCCGGATTCAATCGCCGCTCACACTCGGGATCGAGCAGGAGATCGAAGCGGAGCTGCAATCCCCGACTGCGGACCTGGTCGATGCGCTCGAGAGAATCACCGGCGCCGCAAGGCAAGAAATGCAGGACCGTGAGAGCAGGATCCGCGCGATGTTGATTCTCAGGCGCGGTTCCGACCCTGTTTCTACCCTTCCTTTACAGCCGCAACCAACGCCTGAATCGCAGCCTTTCCATCGCCGAAATACATCAGCGTATTGTCCGCGGCGAACAACGGATTCGGAATCCCCGCGAACCCGGGACTCAACGACCGCTTCATTACGATCACGCTCCGCGCGTTGCCTACTTCCAGGATCGGCATCCCCGCGATCGGGCTCGACGGATCGGTGATCGCCAGCGGGTTCACTACATCGTTCGCTCCGATCACCAGCACGAGATCCACCTGCCCGAACTGCGGGTTGATCTCGTCCATCTCCTTCAACCGGTCGTACGGCACGTCGGCTTCCGCCAGCAGCACGTTCATGTGCCCGGGCATCCGCCCCGCCACGGGATGGATCCCGAACTCCACCGTCGTCCCCTTCGACTCCAATAGCGTCGCCAGCTCGCGCACCGCGTGCTGCGCCTGCGACACCGCCAAACCATAGCCCGGAACGATCACCACCCGCCGCGCGGTCTCGAGCAGCATCGCGATCTCTTCCGGTGAAGTCGACTTGATCTTGCCCGCGTACGTCTCGTCCGCGCTCGCACCCGTGCTCTCGCCCGAGCCGAGCTTGCCGAGCAGCACGTTCGCCAGCGACCGGTTCATCGCCTTGCACATGATCTGGCTCAGGATGATCCCCGACGCACCCACCAGCGACCCGGTGATGATCAGCGCGTTGTTGTTCAGCACGAACCCCGCGGCCGCGGCCGCGAGCCCCGAGTAGGAGTTCAGCAGCGCGACGGCGACGGGCATGTCCGCGCCGCCGATCGGGATAGTCAGCAACACGCCGAGCACCGACGCGACGAGCACCAGCGCCCAGAACGTCATGTCCGACGTCGGATCCAGCACGATCCACACGGCCAGCGCCAGCGCCACGATTCCCAGCAGCGCGTTCAACAGCTGCTGCCCCGGGTAGTGAATCGGCTTACCCGGCAGGAGAAACTCCTGGAGCTTGTCGAACGCCACCAGGCTCCCCCAGAACGTCACCGCGCCGATGATCCCCGACACCGCCGTCGCGATCAGCAGCTGCAGGTTCGGATTCACCGCGTCATGCAGCGCCGCCCCCGCGATCATTACCGACGCGCCGCCGCCGAAGCCGTTCAGCAACGCCACCATCTGCGGCATCGCCGTCATCTTGATCCTGAGCGCGAACACCGCGCCGATGATCGCGCCAAGCGCGACGCCCGCCGCGATCAACATGAAGCCGCGCGTGCCGGACTCGATCACGTTCCGGTCGAGCAGCGTCGCCACGATCGCGAGCAGCATGCCGATCGCCGCCTTCATGTTCCCCGCGACCGCGGTCTTCGGGTGCGACAGCCCCATCAGGCCGAGGATGAACAGCACCGCGGCCGCGAGATAGAGGATGTTGATCAGCGAGAACATCCCCTACTCCTTCTTCTTGAACATGCTGAGCATCCGGTTCGTCACCAGAAAACCGCCCACGACGTTGATCGTCGCGAACACCACCGCGATGAACCCGAAGATCGTGCTCAACGGGCTCGGCGTCGCGATCGAGATCATCGCGCCGACGATCGTGATCCCCGAGATCGCGTTCGACCCCGACATGAGCGGAGTGTGCAGCAGCGGCGGCACGCGCTTGATCACGAACACGCCCACAAACACGGCGAGCACGAAGATCGTGAGAGCGCTGATGAAGGTTTCCATTATCCGTTCCCCGAATCGGCGAGCAGCTTCTTCACCCGCTCGTGCACCACTTCCCCGCCCTGCGTGACCAGCGTCTCGCGCGTGATCTCGTCCTCCCGATCCACGTTCAACGCGCCGTCCTTGATCAGGTGCAGCAGAAACGTGGACACGTTCTTGGCGTACATCTGGCTGGCGTGGTATGGCACGGTCGCGGGCAGATTCGTCGGGCCAAGCACGGTCACGCCGTTCAGCTCCACCACCTCGTCCGCCTTCGTCACCTCGCAGTTCCCGCCGCGCTCGGCGGCCAGGTCCACGATCACGGAGCCGGGCGCCATGCTTTCCACCATCTCCCGCGTGATCAGCACCGGCGACTTCTGCCCGGGGATCGCCGCGGTCGTGATCACCACGTCGGTGCCGGCCACGACCTTGCCGAGCACCTCGCGCTGCCTCCTATAGAAGGACTCGTCCTGCGCCGCGGCGTACCCGCCGGTTCCCTCGGCGGCCGTAGTGTCCAGCGGCAGCTCCACGAACTTGGCCCCGACGCTCTGCACCTGCTCCTTCACCGCGGCGCGCACGTCGTACGCCTCGATCACAGCGCCGAGCCGCTTGGCCGTCGCGATCGCCTGCAATCCCGCGACGCCCGCGCCGAGCACGAACACGCGCGCGGGAGTGATCGTCCCCGCGGCCGTCATGAGCATCGGGAACATGCGCGGGAGATGCGTCGCGGCGAGCAGTACCGCCTTGTAGCCGGCGACCGTTGCCTGCGACGACAGCGCGTCCATGCTCTGCGCGCGGGTGATGCGCGGCATCAGCTCGATGGAGAACGCGGTCGCGCCGGTAGCGGCGAGCTTGCGCATCGTCTGCGGCGCGCCGAGCGGATCGAGAAACGCGATGACCGCCTGGCCCGATCGGAGTCCGGCGAGATCCTCGCCGGCGCGCACCTGGACGATCACGTCGGCGTCGGCGAAGAGCTGGGTGCGCGGGACGACCTGCGCGCCCTTGTCCGTATATGCCGCGTCGGTGAATCCGGCGGCCGTTCCCGCGCCGCTCTCGACGAGCACTTCCGCGTCTTTCGCCTTGAGCGAGGCGATGACACCGGGCACGAGGGCGACACGCCGCTCGCCGCGAAACGTTTCCTTTGGGACGCCGATCTTCATGCGAGGGTGGCTGAGCGCGAAGTCATCGCCGGAAAATGTATCACGCGCGCAATTTCGATGCTGCGACTGTCGGGTCATCCCCTACTCTCCCTCGCATGCGCGCGAACCGCCGGGAAGGGACGCGAAGGAAGGCCGGCGTTGCGCACGCCGGTACAATGTGTAGACTACTACACATGGCTACCAATTTGGCGTTAGACGACCGCCTCGTGAATAAGGCGCTGCGACTTGGAGGCCACCGCACAAAAAAGGCGACGGTCACCGAGGCGCTCCAGGAATACATCCAGCGCCGGCAGCAACTCGGTATTCTGGAGTTGTTCGGCAAGATCGACTTCGACCCGACTTACGACTACAAAGAGGCCAGGCGCCGCCGTTGATGGTATTGGTGGACACTTCCGTCTGGTCGCTTGCCCTGCGCCGATCGCTTCATTTCGACCACGCGGCAAGGAGCGGACTGGCTTCTCTCGTCGCGAGAGGTCACGCACTGTTGATCGGAGCCGTTCGGCAGGAGATGCTGTGCGGAATCCCGACTGAAGAGCAATTCGATGCGCTGCGCATGAAGTTACGCGCGTATCCGGATGTCGAGATGCGCACGGTCGATCACGAGCAGGCTGCGCATTTTTTCAACGTCTGTCGGGGTCGCGGCGTGCAGGGTTCCCAAACCGACTTTCTGATCTGCGCCCTCGCCGCGCGACTCGATATGCCCATCTTCACCACCGATGCGGATTTCGCGCACTACGCGCGATTTCTGCCGATCCGACTGCACAGATATAGCTGACCCGGCCTACCCGTGTCGCGGCAGGTGCACCGTGAACCTCGTCCCATCCTCCTCTGAGGACTCGACGACGATTTGCCCCTTGTGCGCGTCCACGATCCGCTCGGCGATGTACAGGCCGAGGCCGAGGTTGCCCGTGGGACCGGTCCCGCCGACGGCGCCCGAATCCGACTTCTTCATCGGGTTGAACAGACCCTTGAGCTGCTCCGGAGAGATCGCCGCGCCGCGGTTGTGAATCTCGACGGTCACTTCGTCGGTGTCGCCGTGCACTGCCACGGTCACGCCCGTATCGGCCGCGCCGTGCTCCAAAGCGTTTCCGACGAGGTTCGTGAGCACCTGCATGATCCGCTCGCGATCCCAATCCCCATCCAGCGAGCCGCGGGCGTCCACGTCTATGCTCCGCGACGGATAAATGGCGCAGAGCTCCCCGGTCACGTCGTGCACGGCTTTGCCCATGTTCATGCTGGCGCGGTCGATGGGAATCCCGCCTCCCAGCCGGCTCCGCGTGAAATCGAGTAGCGCTCCCACCATCTGGTTCATCCGGACAGCGCTGCGCGAGATCCGCTTCGCCAGCTCCAGGTGCGGCTCGACCAGCTCGCCCGTTTCCAGCATGAACTGCGACGCCATCATCACCGCGCCGAGCGGCGTGCGCAGATCGTGACCGAGGATGGCGAGGAACATCTCCTTGGAGTTGTCCAGGTCCTGCGTGTACCGCACGATGGATTCCGCGAGCGCCTGATCTATCGCCTCGTGGAAGCGGGTCAGGTCCTCGAGGTCGTCCGCCGTCGCCTTGCCCTGCGACTTCGCCCACAGCCGGATCACGCTCGCGCGCAGCGCGCGGTACTCGGATACCATCTGCTCGGTGGTGAAGCCGCTCTCCGCGCGGTCCGCCCCGTGCTTCGTCGCCGCGGTTCTCGTCACGCCCTCGGGCGCGTTGCCCTTGGACTTCTCGGCCTGCGCCCGATCGCCCTGCGGCGTGGCGAGGTCCTTGGCGATCACCGTCAGCATCTCGCTCGCATGGTCGCGCAGCGCAGCAATGTCCATGGAGCCGCTCGCCGGCGCACAGGTGCGCGCGAACGCTTCCCATTCCTCCATTATCGGCTCGCGATTCGCGATGATGAATTGGGAGAGACGCATGTTCCAAATGATAGGGAAGATGCGTGCCGCCGCGCGGGGCGGCGGGCCTTACGTGCCCGCCCCGGAGAGCAGCTCGGTAAGTGCCTGGAGGTGCACCGCGAGCGCGCTCATCCCTTTCGGCGAGAGCGAATACCAGCTCGTCGGCTTCCGCCCCACGAATTCCTTCCTCACCCTGGCATAGCCTGCGTCCTCGAGCTTGCGCAGGTGCGCTCCGAGCGAGCCGTCCGTCTCGGCCGTGAGCTCCTTGAGCCGGGAGAAGGACAGCCGGTCGTAGCGCGACAGCAGCACGCAGATCGCCAGCCGCACCCGGTGATCCAGCAGCGTGTCGAGCGCCGCGAGCCGCCGTGGAAACTCCGGGGCTGCAACGGGTCCGTCTTCGGCCATTACCGTCTCCGGCGTGGGGCTATGTCAGAGTGCTCTGTATATTAGAGTTTAGTGTCCTGATGTGTCAACCCGAGGCCCTGCGACTGAGGACTGAGGACCGCAATCGTGATCGGCTGGCACCATCCCTGCGCCTATCTAAAGGTATGACTACCTATACCGTCGGATATCTGATCGGCAGCCTCTCCAAGCGCTCGATCAACCGCAAGCTCGCCCACGCGCTGGTCCGGCTTGCGCCGAAAGGGCTGGCCCTCAGCGAGATCCCGATCGCCGACCTCCCCCTGTACAACTACGACCTCGACGACGACTTCCCCGCCCCGGCGAAGTCCTTCAAGGATCAGATCGCCGCCCTGGACGCCGTGCTCTTCGTCACCCCGGAATACAACCGCTCCATCCCGGGCGCGCTCAAGAACGCGATCGACTGGGCCAGCCGCCCGTACGGCCAGAACTCGTTCGCCAGGAAGCCCTCCACCGTCATCGGCACCTCCCCCGGGAAGATCGGAACGGCCGTCGCCCAGCAGCACCTCCGCAGCATACTCGGCTACTGCAACTCGCCGCAGATGAACTCTCCCGAAGCATACATCCAGTCCGAGAAGGGGATGATCGACGACGAAGGGAAGGTGACGGTGGAGTCCACCGAGAAGTTTCTGCGCGATTACATGGCGGAGTTCCACGGCTTCATTACCCGCGTCTACACGGTGCTGCCGAGACCGGAATAGACGTTTTCCCTGTCAGCCGCGCCGCTTACAGCTCCACCCGTTTCAGCAGCTGCGCGTTGATCGCCACGATCACCGTGCTCGCCGACATGAAGACGGCGCCAACCGCGGGTGTGAGCAGGATTCCCCACGAGTACAGCACACCGGCCGCGAGTGGGATGGCGACGACGTTGTAGCCCGCCGCCCACCACAGGTTCTGCAGCATCTTCCGGTAGGTCGCGCGCGACAACGTGACGATCCTGGGGATGTCGCGGGGATCGGAGCGCACGAGGACGATGTCGCCCGCCTCCACCGCGACGTCGGTTCCCGCGCCGATCGCGATCCCGACGTCGGCCGTGGCGAGCGCGGGCGCGTCGTTCACTCCGTCCCCCACCATCGCGACCTTGCTTCCGTCCGCTTGCAGTTCGCGCACCTTGGACGCCTTGTCTTCGGGCAACACCTGCGCGAACACGGTGTCTATCCCCAGCTCTTTGGCCACCGCGTCGGCGACCGCCTGCGCGTCGCCGGTGAGCATCGCGACCTTGATCCCGCGCTCGTGCAGCGCGCGGATCGCTTCGCGGCTTTCCTCGCGGATCGCGTCCGCCACGGCGAATACCGCGATCGCCTTGCGGTCGCGCACCAGATATATCGCCGCCTGTCCGCGGCCCGCGGCGGCATCGGCCGCGGCCCGGAGAGCGTCGGGGACCTGTACGTCCTCCGCCTCAAGCAGCGCGGGCCCGCCGATGTGGTAGTCCACCCCTTCTATGGAAGCGCCCACGCCCTTGCCGGTGATCGCCCTGAAGCCATCGGCCGCCGGCAGCGGAAGCTTGCGGTCTTCGGCGGTCTTTACGATCCCGCGCGCGATCGGATGCTCCGACTGAGACTCGATCCCGGCCGCGATTCGGAGCGCGTCGTCTTCCGCCGTGCCCTCCGCCACCGCCATGTGCACCACCCGGAATTCGCCGAGCGTGAGCGTGCCGGTCTTGTCGAAGATCACCGTCCCGACGTTGCGCGCCTCCTCGAGTCCGCGCCGGTCGCGCACCAGCAGTCCGTTCCGCGCGCCGAGCGTGGTGGAGATCGCGACGACCAGCGGCACGGCCAGTCCGAGCGCGTGCGGACAGGAGATTACCAGCACCGTGACCACGCGGACGACCGAGAAATCGATGGACGCGCCGAGCAGCTGCCACACCACCAGCGTAACCACGCCGGCGACGATGGCCACGCCGGTGAGAATCTGCGCCGCGCGGTCGGCGAGATGCTGCGCTCGCGACTTGGAAGTCTGCGCGTCGGCCACGAGCCGCATGATCCCCGAGAGCTTGGTGTCGTCGCCGGTGCCCGTGACTTCGATTTGCAGCGCGCCTTCGCCGTTGATCGTAGCGGCGATCACCTCATCCCCTTCGCCTTTCTTCACGGGGCGCGACTCACCCGTGATCATGGACTCGTTGAGATCGCTGCTCCCTTTCTTCACGACGCCGTCCGCCGGCACGCTCTCGCCCGGCCGGACTAGCACGACGTCGCCGGTGCGCAGCTCGCTCACCGGCACTCGCTCTTCGCCCGCGTCCGTCACGCGCGTAGCCGTGTCCGGCAACAGCTTGGCCAGCTCGTGTAGCGCCCCCTGCGCCTGCGTGATCGAGCGCATCTCGATCCAGTGACCGAGCAGCATGATCGTCACAAGCGTCGCGAGCTCCCACCAGATCGGCTCCGCCTCCACGAGTCCGAGCTGCACGACCCACGAGAAGACGAACGCGACGACGATAGCGAGCGATATCAGCGTCATCATCCCGGGCAGCCGCGCCTTCAGCTCGCGCCATGCGCCCTGGAGGAAGACGAGTCCCCCGTACAGGAAGACCACCGTCGCCAGTACCGGCGCGATCCAGTGTGAGCCCGCGAACCGCACCGCGCGGTAGCCGAGGATCATCTCCACGTGCTCTGACCAGTAGATCACCGGCAGCGTGAGCAGCAGCGAGAGCCAGAACTTGTTGCGGAACATCTCCGGGCTGTGCCCCGCGTGCTTGTCGTGCGCGCCGTGGGCCGCGGCCGCATCGGCGGGTGCCTTCCGTCGGGTCTCTGCGTCGGCCCCGTGCTCGTGGTGTTGGTGCTCGTGCGTCGCCATCACCCCGCCTTCATCGCCGGCGCCAGCCCCAGCGACTGCAGCGTGATCGTCGCAATGACGAGTACGACCGCAGCCACCGCCACCACCGTCCAGATGCGCTTAAGCGGAGTCCCCGAGGCCGCCGCCCCGAGCACGCTACCGGCGAGTCCGAGCTCCGCTGCCTGCCCGATCCACCAGCCGGCGAGTAGCGGCACCGACGCCGTGCTGATGGAGTAAAGCCCGATCACCAGCGCGCCCCACACTATCGCGCCGGTGATCAAGCCGTAGCGCATTCCCCGGCGCCAGCCACGCACGCCGAGCCGCGCGAGCAGCCAGTACAGCGCGATCGTGAGACCGAGGAAGGTGGCGTACCCGAGCGGGATCCGGCGGAACGCATCCTCCAACGGCAGGAGAAACGGGCTCGGCTCCATGTACAGCCGCGCGAGTAATCCGCCGTGCAGGAACAGGTCGAACGCGACCGAGAGAATCCATGCGGCCGCGATCGCGTGAATCGCGCGCGGGTTGAGCATTAGCCGGGAAGCTGCACGCAATCCTTGTACAGGTCAAACGCCTTTGTCGTAGAACCTCGACGAGGCAAACCGGCGGAACTAACCCCCCGGCGCTTCCGCGGCCATCTTCCCGCTGTTCATGTCCAAGCCGCGTTCCCCTCGCCGAGCGCCCGGCGGATCGCTTCCTCGACGCCCACCGGCCGCACAGCGAACGCGCTCCGCGCGGCCGGGTCGCGCACGACGGTGGAGTGGGTAATGCTCTCGATCAGCTTGCGACCCACTCGCGCGTACAGCGGCGTGACGAGACTGAGCCACAGGCTCGAGAGAAACGGAGTCAGCACCGGCACGGAGATGATGCGCAACGGCTTCCCGCGCTGGCGGGCGTACTCGCGCATGATGTCCGCGTACGACATCTCGTCGGCCCCGCCGATCTCGTAGGTCGCGCTCCGCGTCGTCGGAATCGTCAGCGCAGCCACGAGGTACTCGAGCACGTCGTCGATCGCGATCGGTTGCGCCGGCACCTTCACCCACCGCGGCGTGATCATGACCGGAAGGCGCTCCACCAGCGACCGGATCATCTCGAACGAGAGACTCCCCGCGCCGATGACGATGGACGCGCGCAGCTCGATCACCGGCACGCCCGATTCCCGCAGGATGTCACCCACCTCGTGCCGGCTTTGCAGATGCGGCGACAGCTCCTCGTCACTACTCCCGAGCGCACCCAGATAAATGATGCGCTGCACGCCCGCGGCCGCGGCTGCAGCGCCGAAGTTGCGCGCGGCCGCGCGGTCCTCGCTCTCGAAGGATCCCGCGGAGCCCATCGAGTGGACCAGGTAGTACGCCGCGTCCACGCCGCGCAGCGCCGCGTCGAGGCTGGCACGGTCGAGAACGTCGCCGGCGACGACCTCCGTCGTACGCCCCACTTTGGGCGTCAGCTTCTCCGGCTTCCGCGCGACACAGCGGACGCGATGCCCGCGCTCTTCGAGCACGGAGAGCAGCCGGCCGCCGACGTATCCGGTCGCGCCTGTAACAAGTACGAGCGGAGCGGCTGCCATTTAGACCGCCACACTTGGCATTATGCCTAGCCTCCTTGTCATTTTGCCAAGCAGACTATATATTCTTAGCACCCTATCAGGATCGCCATGAAGAAAGCCCGACTGGAGAACCGGTTAAAGGTAGCGCGCGCGGAGCGCGGTCTCTCCCAGGGAGAGCTCGCGCGGATCGCCGGCGTCACGCGCCAGACCATCAGTTCGATCGAGACGGGCCAGTACCTCCCCTCGGCGCTGCTCGCGTTCGTGCTCGCCGACCGTCTCGGAAAGCGTGTAGACGAGCTGTTCACCCTGTCAGAGGAATGATGTGATGCCCGAATCTCCGATCCTGCGCGACGAGCGCACCGACTTCGTCGAGAACACCAGCTATCGCTGGGCATACCACCTTCTCTCCTACGGCCTGCTCGCGAGCGTCGCGTATCGCTCGTTCGTGAGAAACGAATCCTCCTGGGATCTGCTGGCGCTCGTCATCGCCGGCGGCGCGGTCGCGACGCTGTACCAGGGCACGCACCGCGTTCTCTCCTCGCGCTGGGCGATACTCACCTGGGCTGCGGTCGTGCTCGCCATCGCGATCGCCGCGAGCCTCGTGCTGTTGTCGAGCTGAGACGAATCTCAGCCGACTAGCGCACGATCCATCGCGGCCGAATCGTCATGCCGCCGCTTGCGTCAAGTCGAGCAGCAGGCGCGTAGCGGCGGCCGTGCCGAACACGGTACATACCTCGAAGCCGCACGCTCGAATCCAGAACGAAAGGCTGCGCCCGGACCGGAGCAGCCATACGTCCGCCAGACCGAGCGCGGGTAGAATGACGACCAGCAACAGGAACTTGCTCCACAGCTCGGCGAGAGGGAGCAGGAAACCCAGAATGCCTCCGACGACGAGCAGAAACGCGGCCCACGCCACTTTTTTTCTGCCCGACAGTCCGGACCGCAGAAAGAGCCGGAGGCCCGCAAGCCACAGGGCACCGGAGGCCAAAAGAATCCCGGTCTCGACCAGAATCTTGCGCCCTCCCGAATCCGGCGGGAATCGCCGGTAAGACTAGTTGGTCGCCGGCACCACGCTGAACGGGCAATGTGCACGAGCCGGGACGAACGTGCCAGCGCGAGCTTGCATCGGGCTCGGGCGAGCCACACCTTCGCCCGAAGTGAAATACCTCGTTGCCATCGCGGTCGCCGCGACGATGCTGGCTGTCTGGCTCTTTCCACGCGCGTTGCCGGTCGTCGTGCTGTCCGACCGGATTTCGCGCGAGGAGGCCCTCGAGCGATCCACCGCGTTCGTCCGCGCCCACGACCTGCCGGGCGGGACGCGAACAGCGGTCCGGTTTAACCGGGGCGACTCTCTTATCACCTTCGTGGAGCTTGCCGCCGGCGGGAAGGACTCGCTCGACGCTCTCGTGCGCGGGAACGACGTCGCGCCCTACAGCTGGGCCGTCCGGCACTTCACGCCGCGCGACGTGCGCGAGACGCGGGTTCACTTCGCGCCCAACGGCCGGCTGCTCGGGTTCACGCGCCGCTTGGCCGAAGCCGACGAGCGACCGCAGCTAGCAAGCGACTCCGCGCAGCGCATGGCCGTGCGCGTGCTCACCGGCTGGCTGGGTGAATTGCCCGATCGGTGGCGGCTGGCTGCGACTTCATATGAGACGCGGAAGACGAGCGGGCGCGTGGACCGGACGTTCACCTTCGAGCGCTCCGACCGCAGGATCGGAGGCGCGCCAATCCGGCTCGACGTCGTCATCGCCGGCGACACGCCGTCGGCCGCGCGCCGGCACGTCGTGGTCCCGGAAGGATTTCTCCGACGGTACAGCGAGATGCGCTCCGCCAACGAGCTGTATTCGCTCATCGCCGACGTGGGGCTCCTCGCGATCGTCGTTGCGGGAGCTGTCGCGCTTCGCCGATTCGTCCGGAGCCGCCAGCTGCGATGGCGGGCGCCGCTCGCGGTTGGCGGCGTCATCGCGATCCTGGTAGTGGCGGCGGGACTGAACGAGATGTCATCGCTGTGGTACGACTACGACACCGCGATGGCGCCGCTCCTGTTCCAGCTGACGACGCTCATCGCCGCGCTCGCCGGCGGCGCGGTGGTCGGACTCCTTTCCGCAATTACGCTCGTAGTTGCCGAGGCGGCGACGCGGGCGGCGTTTCCCGCGCATCTGGACTGGTGGGGACTCTGGAAACACCGCGGTACCCGCGAAGTCGCGGTGCGTGTGTTGGGAGGATACACGCTCGCCGCCGTCGGGCTCGCGTACGTCGTCGTTTTCTATCTGGCGACGCGGAAGCTGCTGGGGTGGTGGGTGCCGAGCGAGCTGCTGGACGACCCGAACCTGATCGCGACCCCCGCGCCCTGGCTGGCCGGCATCGCCATGTCGGTCCACGCCGCGGTGTGGGAGGAGGCGATCTTCCGCGCCCTCCCCCTGTCACTCCTCTCGCTCTGGGTAGGAAGCCGGCCCCGGCGCGCGCTCTGGATGACCGCCGGCGTAATCGCGACCGCGCTCGTGTTCGGCTTCGCTCACGCCAACTACCCGTCATGGCCCGCGTACTCGCGCGGCGTCGAGATCTTCCTGGACGCGTGTCTCTGGGGCTTCGTTTTTCTCCGATTCGGGCTGATCGTCACGGTCGTTGCCCACTTCCTGTACAACGCGACCCTCTTCGGGTTGTTCGCCGCGGGAGGGAGCGCGCTGCCATACCGGGTCACCGCCGCGGTAGTCACGCTGGCTATCCTCGCGCCGGCGCTCGCAGTCGCCTGGAAGTGGCTCCGGCAGCGCGGGCTGACGACGGCGCCCGCCGCCGCCCGGTTCGGTGCATGGCAAGCCGCGACGCTCGACGCTGAACAATCCATTACTCCGGAGCCCGCGCCGGCGCGTGTGCTCGGCGCTCGCGCGCGCACGGCGGCGTTCGCTGTAATCGGAGCGGGCGCGCTGGTCGCGCTCGTCGCGCCCGATATCCAGGTGCGAGGAGCGCCATACACGGTGTCGCGCGCGCGAGTGGCGGCAGTCGCCGATTCGATCGTCGCGGCGCGCGGAGTGAACGTCGCGGGCTGGAAGCGCCTCATCGGCACGAACGCCGATAGTCTCACCGCCTGGCCCCGCTTTGCCCGGCACCACAACAGGGAAGAGATGGTAACGGCGCTGGCGACGACGTACGCGGTCCCGGTCTGGTGGGAAGTGCGCTACGTCCGGACCGCCGGCCAGCTGGCCGAGCGGGCGGAAGAGTGGCGTGTCAAGGTGCGGCCCGACGGCGTCCCACTCGAGCTGCGACACGTGGTTCCGGACAGCGCCGCGGGCGGGAAACCGGATCAGCCCATGGCCCGGCGAATCGGGCGCGCGGCGCTGGCGCGAGCCGGTCTGGACACGACCGTGCTGGTAGAGTCGAAGCTCGAAGAGACGGTGCGCCCCTCGCGGCTGGACGCGACGGTCACCTACACCGACACTACGGTCCGACTGCCGGCGGGCGCGGCCGCGCGCGCGTCGGTCTCGCTCGCCGGGCTGGAGCCTGTATCGGTACGCCGCCACGTGGAGCTGCCGGAAGCGTTCATCCGGGAAGACCGCGACCAGCTCATGGCGCGCGGTCTCATGGCCGCGCTCAGCGGAATGGCGCTGCTCACGCTCATCGTCGTGGGCAGCGTCCGTGTCATTCGCCGCCGACCGCCACTCGTCGCGGAGGCCGCCCCGAGCCGTCGCGTGGTTGTCGGCGCCATCGTGATCACCGGCGTCCTGCTGCTCGCCTCCGCGCTGAACGACGCTCCCGCGATGCTGCTCGGCTACGACACGTCGGAATCCTGGTCA
>JBPPMH010000160.1:0-6445 GCA_051305945.1 Gemmatimonadaceae bacterium | reverse complement strand
GACTAGCTTCCCGCCACGTGACGAATCCAGAAGCTGACCAGCCGACGAGACGCGAGCACGACCTGCTCGGCGAACGCGACGTGCCCGCGCACGTGCTCTACGGCGTCCAGACGCTCCGCGCCGTCGAGAACTTCCCGATCACCGGCGTGCAGCTGTGGGAGTTCCCCACGCTCGTCGCCGCGCTGGCCACGGTAAAGGAGGCGGCCGCGCTCGCCAACCGCGACCTCGGCCTGCTCGAGCCCGGCATCGCCGACGCGATCGTCGCGGCCACCCGGGAGATCCGCGCCGGCGCGCACCACGAGCACTTCGTCGTGGACATGTTCCAGGGCGGAGCCGGCACGTCCACCAACATGAACGCCAACGAGGTGATCGCGAACCGCGCGCTCGAGATCCTCGGCCACCCCCGCGGCAATTACAAGGCGATCCACCCCAACACGCACGTCAACCTCAGCCAGTCCACCAACGACGTCTATCCGACCGCGGTGAAAGTAGCGCTGCACGCGAGCATCACCGGCCTGCAGCGGGCGATGGCCGAGCTCGCAGGCGCGTTCGCGACCAAGGGCGTGGAGTTCACCGGACTGGTCAAGATCGGCCGCACCCAGCTGCAGGACGCCGTACCCATGACGCTCGGCCAGGAGTTCAAGGCCTTCGCGCATACCATACTGGAGGACGTGGACCGCCTCGGCGAAGCGCAGGCGCTGATCCGCGAGATCAACATGGGCGCGACCGCGATCGGCACCGGCATCAACGCGCCGCCGGAGTACGCCGAGCGCGTCCGCCGGCACCTGTCGGAGATCACCGGGCTCGAGCTGATCACCGCGCCCGATCTCGTGGAAGCGACCTCCGACACCGGCGCGTTCGTGCAGCTCTCCGGCGTGCTCAAGCGGTGCGCCGTGAAGCTGTCGAAGATCTGCAACGACCTGCGGCTGCTCTCGTCGGGGCCGCGCGCCGGGCTCGGCGAGATAGATCTGCCCGCCATGCAACCCGGCTCGTCCATCATGCCCGGGAAGGTGAACCCGGTGATTCCCGAGGTGATGAACCAGATCTGCTTCGACGTCATCGGCGGCGACGTCACGATCACTCTCGCGGCGGAGGCGGGGCAGCTCCAGCTCAACGTGTTCGAGCCCGTGATGGCGTACCGTCTCTTGCACGGAATGCAGTCGCTCACCAACGGCTGCGTGGTACTGCGGGAGCGGTGCGTGGACGGCATCAAGGCCAACCCCGCGCGCCTCCGCTGGTTCGTCGAGAATTCGATCGGCGTGGTTACCGCTCTCGTCCCCGTCCTCGGCTACGACGTCGCCACCCAGATCGCGAAGGAGGCGCTCGACACGGGCCGGGGCGTGTACGAGATCGTACAGCAGCGCGGGCTGATGACACGCGACGAGCTCGACCGGGTGCTGAATCCCGAGGCCATGACCGTGCCCCGCCCGCTCGACTGACCGCGCGAGACTAGTGTGGCCGAGGCGGAGCGGGGTGGGGCGGGTGTCCCCATAGCGCGCGTCTTAGCTCGCGCAGTTTGCGAGCGTAGCGCGCGTACGGGATACCCGTCCCGCCTCGATCCGCCTCGGCACGCCACATAGCCAAAAACGTGCTTACTTTTGAGCCAGTGCGCGGTTAGCTTCCGCGCGCGGCTCGCTCTCAACCCGACGGGAAATCGATAGGAATGAAAGGTTCTCCACGCCTGCGCCGGCTGCTTCCATACCTCGCATTCACCGCGCTCGCGCTGACGCTCGTGGCGTGCACCGGCGAGACGACCCAGTACCCCAACTCCACGTTCGAGCCGAAGACCGAGCTCGGCCGCGCCATCGACGACCTGTGGGACATCCTCCTGCTGCTCGGGACGATCGTCTTCGTCCTCGTCGAGCTTGTGCTGCTGTTCGTCGTCTTGAAGTACCGCAACAACAAGGAAGCGAAGCACACCCACGGCAACACCAAGCTCGAGATCCTCTGGACGCTGATCCCGGCGGTCATTCTCGTGTTCATCGCGGTTCCGACCGTCCGCACGATCTTCGAGACGCAGGCCCCCGCCCCCGCCGACGCTCTCAAGATCGACGTGATCGGCCATCAATGGTGGTGGGAGTTCAGATATCCCGAGCAGGGCATCGTGACGGCCAACGAGCTGTACATCCCCGTCGGACGCACCGTCAACTTCTCGCTCGCCACGAAGGACGTGATCCACTCGTTCTGGATCCCGCAGATGGGCGCCAAGCGCGACCTCATCTCCAACCGCACCAATCACGTCTGGTTCACGCCTGACACCGCGATCGCGCCGAGCGTGTGGAACGGGTTCTGTACCGAGTACTGCGGTACGTCGCACTCGTTCATGCGCTTTCGCGTGTTCACCGTCACGCCCGAGCAGTTCGAGAGTTGGATCGCGGGGCAGAAAGCCACCGCCGCGTTCAACGTCGGTCCGGCGGCACCGACCCCTTCGGTCGCTGACAGCCAGCCGCAGGCCCCGACGCAGCTCGCCGCTGGAGTCGCCCCCGGATATTTCTTCCCGCACGAGAGCATGCCGGCGTACGCCGTGCCGCAGCGCGCGGTGCCGGCGAACATCAGCTTCACCAGCGGTCTGCAAGGAGACCCCGCGCGCGGCCAGACCGCGTTCATGATGGGCGGCTGCATCGGCTGCCACACCGTGCGCGGCAACCCGATGGCCGTCGGCATCCTCGGCCCCGACCTCACGCACTTCGCCACCCGCCACACGCTGGCCGGCGGCATCTACCCGAACACGACGGATTACCTCGCGCGCTGGATCAAGAACGCGCGCGTCATGAAGCCGGGCAGCCTCATGCCGACGCTCGGCAAGGGCGAGTACGATCCCGTCCTCAAGCGGACGGCGCCCGTGTCACTCGACGACCAGCAGATCGCCGACATCGTCGCGTACCTGCAGCAGCTGAGATAGGAATCAACGGATGACGACAGCCGCAATCGCGCCCGGCGCCGCCGACCACAAGACGGCCGACATGTACACGGGACAGAAGGGGATCTGGAGCTGGCTCACGACCGTGGACCACAAGCGGATCGGCAAGCTCTATCTCTTCACCGCGCTCTTCTTCTTTCTGGTCGGCGGGCTCGAGGCGATCCTGATCCGCGCGCAGCTCGGCGGGCCGAACCGCGAGCTCGTGAGCGCGGATTTCTACAACCAGCTTTTCACGATGCACGGCACGACCATGGTCTTCCTCGCGATCATGCCGCTGTCGGCCGCGTTCTTCAACTTCCTGATCCCGCTCCAGATCGGCGCGCGCGACGTCGCCTTCCCGCGGCTCAACGCGTTCAGCTACTGGGTGTACCTGTTCGGCGGAATCTTCATCACCGTCCCGATTTTCTTCGCGCTCGCGCCCGACGGCGGCTGGTTCGGCTACGCGCCGCTGACGACGAAGGCGTACTCGCCCGGGGTGAACATCGACTTCTGGGTGATCGGCCTCCAGATCCTCGGCGTCTCGTCGCTCGCGGCGGCGTTCAACTTCCTCACGACGATCATCAACCTGCGCGCGCCCGGCATGACGCTCATGCGCATGCCGATGTTCACCTGGATGTCGTTCGTCGTGCAGTTCCTGCTCGTGCTCGCCTTCCCCGTCATCACGATAGCGCTGGTGTTCCTCATGTTCGACCGCTTCTTCGGGACGAACTTCTACACGGTCACGGCCGGCGGCGACCCGCTGCTCTGGCAACACCTGTTCTGGATCTTCGGACACCCCGAGGTCTACATCCTGATCCTGCCGGCATTCGGCCTCGTCTCCGAGATCCTGCCGACGTACTCGCAGAAGCCGCTGTTCGGCTACGCCGTCATGGTGTACTCAGGCATCCTGATCGGCTTCCTCGGCTTCGGTGTCTGGGCTCACCACATGTTCGCCGTGGGAATGGGGCCGGTGGCCGACACCGTGTTCAGCCTCACGACGATGCTGATCGCGATCCCGACGGGCGTGAAGATCTTCAACTGGATCGCGACGGTCGCCCAGGGCAAGCTCAAATTCACGACCGCGATGCTGTTCGGGCTCGGACTCGTGTCGCTGTTCACGATCGGCGGAATCTCCGGCATCATGCACAGCTCGCCGCCCGCCGACCTGCAGCAGACCGACACGTACTTCATCGTCGCGCACTTCCATTACGTGCTGTTCGGCGGCTCGATCATGGGGATCTTCGGCGGCATCTACCACTACTTCCCCAAGATGTTCGGCCGCCTCATGAGCGAAGGGCTCGGCAAGATTCATTTCTGGCTGACGTTCATCGCGATGAACCTGACGTTCTTCCCGATGCACTACGCCGGACTGCTCGGCATGCCGCGCCGTATCTACACGTACGACGCCGAGCAGGGCTGGGACATGTTCAACGCGATGTCCACCGGCGGGGCGTACCTGCTCGGCGTGGCGATCATCGTCTTCATCTGGAACTTCCTGTCGAGCATGAAGCGCGGCGCGATCGCGGGTCCGAATCCGTGGAACGCGCCGACGCTGGAGTGGTCCATCCCCTCACCGCCGCCCGAGTACAACTTCGCGCAGATGCCCGAGGTGCACTCGCGCTACCCCATGTGGGACCAGCGCGCGAGCGACGTGGACCACCCGAAGGAGAACCTCACCGAAGGCAAGTCGCCCGAGCAGATGGGAATCATCATGCCGTACAACACCATCAAGCCGCTGATCGTGGCGTTCGGCCTGGTGCTCATGTTCTGCGGCCTGATCGCGAGCCGGGATCCGGCGACCGGGGGGAGTAAGCCGGTGCTGTGGGTGATGTTCGCCGGAGCGGCGGTGATGATCGGCGCGCTCTACTCCTGGTTGTTGTCTCCGCTCGAGCCGGAGCACCACTGATGCATTACACCAGTACCGGACTCGACAATCGCAAGATCGCGATCTGGGCCTTCATCGGCTCCGAGTGCATGCTCTTCATGTCGCTCATCTCCACGTACCTCATCTACAAGGGGAAGAGCGTAGTAGGACCGTTCCCGCACGAGAGCTGGACCGATCCGATGACGGGCAGGGTGTTCCACGGGATTCTCGACATCCCCGTCACGTCGGCGTCCACGTTCGTGCTGCTGATGTCGTCGCTCGCCATGGTGCTCGCGCTCGCGGCGGTGCAGAACAAGCGCGTCCCAAAGCACACGCTCGGCGACCGCATACTCGGCTCGTCCAAGCTCTGGCTGTTCACGACCGCGCTGCTTGGCGCGACCTTCCTCAGCTTCCAGGCGTACGAGTTCACGGCGTTCGTCAACGAAGGGCTGACGATCCGCACGAACCTGTTCGGCTCGACGTTCTTCACGCTGACCGGATTCCACGGCGCGCACGTCACCGCCGGCGTGCTCTGGCTGCTCACGCTGCTCGCGATCGACTTCAAGCGCGGGCTCCAGCCGGCCGACGAGATGGCCGTTGACCTGTGCGCGCTGTACTGGCACTTCGTCGACGTCGTCTGGATCGCGATCTTCACACTCATCTATCTCATCAGGTAGCGGAGCGACCGATGGCTGACTCACACACTCCCGCGCCGCTGACCGATTCATCGCACGCGCTTCCGCCGGCGGGCGAGACCGGCGGGCACGCGCACCACCCGGACGAGAAGCCGCACCCGACGTGGAAGCAGTACAAGTGGGTCGCGCTGATCCTTACGGTCATCACGGTCGTCGAAGTCTGGATCTACTACATCCCCGCCTTCGTGGCGTCGCGCCTATTCGTGCCGTCGCTGCTGATCATGTCGGCGATCAAGTTCGCGATCGTGGTGCTGTTTTACATGCACCTGCGGTACGACCACAAGCTGTTCAAGGTGCTGTTTACGGGGCCGCTGATCATCGCCATTACTTCGGTGATAGCCCTGATGTTTTTGTTTGGACAGATTGCGGTAAGACTTAGTTAGCGGTTCCAAGTTGGTGCATTCTCCGTCTGATGGTTTCCGCGATCTGACCTTACTCCGCCCATCCCGCTGTGATCCCTTCGCTCTTCCTGCATCCGCTTTCTGCCCTCACATGGCAGGATTGGAGCATCCACTGGAGCACAGTCATCGGGCTCGCCGCGCTCGGCGCGCTGTACGTGTTCGCCTGGCGGTACGAGCGGCCGAATCTCGCCGAGAAGGTTTCGTTCTTCTCCGGGCTCGCGATCATCTTCCTCTCGCTGAACGGCCCGATCCACGACCTGAGCGACTTCTATCTGTTCAGCGCGCACATGGTGCAGCACCTGCTGCTGACGCTCGCCGTGCCGCCACTTCTGATCGCGGGGACGCGGGGCGGGATGCTGCGGCCGCTGCTCGCCGTGCGCGGGGTCGGCCCGGTCGCGCGTTTTCTTACGCGCCCGGTCACCTGCTACGTGGTGTTCAACGTGGTGCTCGCGCTGTGGCACATGCCGCTGTTCTACAACGCCGCGATGGCCGATCACAACGTGCACATCGCGCAGCACCTGTCCATGATGATCACCGCCACGCTCATGTGGTGGCCGCTGATGAGCCCGCTGCCCGAGTTGCCGCG
>JBPPMH010000159.1:0-18369 GCA_051305945.1 Gemmatimonadaceae bacterium | reverse complement strand
GGCGTCGGCACGCAGCGGGTCGAGCGGCTGCTCGGCGAGCGGTTTCCCGCGGCGGGCATCGCGCGCATGGACGTGGACACCACGAGCGGCAAGTGGGCGCACGTCGAGATACTCGACCGCGTCGCGTCGGGCGAAGTGGACATTCTGCTGGGAACGCAGATGATCGCGAAGGGGCTCGACTTCGCGAACGTCACGCTCGTGGGAGTCGTGGACGCCGACGTGGGTATCAACCTGCCTGACTTCCGCGCCTCGGAGCGGTGTTTCCAGCTGCTGAGCCAGGTCGCCGGCCGCGCCGGGCGCGGCCCGAAGGGCGGGAGCGTGATCATCCAGACGCGGGTGCCCGAACATCATGCCGTGGTCCACGCGCTCACGCACGACTATGACGCATTCGTAGCAGCGGAGATCGAGGGCCGGCGCGAGCCCGCCTATCCGCCATTCGTGCGTCTCGCCAACATCGTGTTCAGCGCGGTGGACGAGGACGTCGCGATGGAGCTGGCGACGTCGGCGGCCGAGTGGATGTCGCAGCTGCTCGCGGCGGGACAGGTGGAGGGAATCACTCTGGTGGGGCCGGCCCCGTGCCCGATAGAGCGGATCAAGAACCGCTGGCGCTGGCACCTGCTGCTCAAGTCGTCCCAGCCTGGAACGCTCACCCGGGCGTTACGATTTTTCGCGGAACGCTATGATCCGGCCACGGCGACCGCGCAACGGAGGATTACGATAGATCGGGATCCGGTGTCGCTCTTGTAAGACGTGACCAGTGACTAGTGACTAGCAACCGCTGGATGCACCGCACAGTGACTCCCGGCGGAAAAACGCATAGCTTCGAAGTTGCAGTTTACTAGTCACTAGTCACTAGTCACTAATCACTAGTCACCGCCTTGAACGACACCACTGAACGCTTCCTCCGCGAGATCGCCCAGCATATCCCTCCGGAGACCATCTCCGAGGTGCGGCTTTTTCCCGCGATCAGGCAGGGCCTCGTCGAAACCGGAGTGGCCGTGGTAGCCGCGCACCCGGACGCGAACGCCGAGATCACACCCGACCGCCACACGGTTTATACCGCCCGCTACCGGCTGGCGGTCAAGGGCGCGGACCGCGGCAAATGGGAGTTCGAGATTCGCGCCGACGCCGACGCGCCATTGCCCACTGTGGACGCCGTCGTGGACGGCGTCATGCGTCGCGCCGGGGAGTCGTTCGAGCCCGAGCGGATTTCGGCAGCGGCATTCCTCAGCATCCTGGCGCATCCGGTGCAGTGACCCCGCCGCTGGAAAGCTTTGCGGAGTGCCGAAGAGGGCTTACGTAGCTTTTCTAATCGCCGCGAGCAGCTCTGCGCTCGGTACGGGCTTGAGCAGGACCGCTTCGCACCCCGCCGCGGCGCAGCGGTCCCGGGTATCGTCGTCGGCGTGGCCGGTGAGCGCGATCACGCGCGGCTGCTCGACGCCGCACTCGCGCCAGCGTCGGAGAATCTCCATCCCGTCCTCGCCGTCTCCGAGCGAAACGTCGAGCAGTACGATCGCGGGCGCGTCGTGCACGCCGATCTGGACCGCTTCCGCGACCGTGGCCGCGGAGCTGACCCTGTAGCCGTTGTGCTCGAAAAGAATGCGCATGGCATCGGCCACGTCGGCATTGTCTTCGACCAGCAGCAAGTGCGGCCGCGGGGCCGCGTCCCCGTCAGACAGCGAGGTAGGAGCTGGGGAGCGAGAAAAAGAAGCGACTGCCGCGGCCGGGCTCGCTCTCCAGCCAGATCCGGCCGCCGTGCACCTCTACGAGCTGCCGGGCGATGGTGAGGCCGAGGCCGGTGCCGTGGTGCGCGCGCGACGGAGAAGCGTCCACCTGCGCGAACTCGCGAAAGATCAGCTCGTGGTGCTCGGCGGCGATGCCCACTCCAGTGTCGCCGACCTCGACAACCAGCTCCGGGCTGTCGTCGTGGACGACCATGCGCCCGTTTATCCAGATGCGGCCGCCCGGCGGCGTGAAGGCGATGGCGTTTCCGAGGAGATTTCCCAGGATGTGCGCGATTTTCTGCCGGTCCGCGCGCAGCAGCGGCACTCCGCCGTCGACGGAAGCGGAGAACTCCAGGTTCTTGCGCCCGAGCAGCGAAGTGTTGAGGATGCGCAGCTGGTCGATCAGATCGTCCAGCGAGAACTCGCTGATCACCAGGTCGAGCTGATTGGCCGAGCCTTTGGCGTAAGTCAGGATCTCGTTCACCATGTTGAGCACCTGGCGGCCGCCCGTGATTATGCCGTCGATGCTCCGCCGCTGCTGCTCGTTGACCTCGCCGACCATGCCGTCGCGGAGGATCTCCGCGTGCGTGATGATGGCCGTGAGCGGCGTGCGCAGATCGTGCGAGATGTTGGACAGGAACTGCGTCTTCAACGAGTCCCGGACTCGGAGCTCGTTGATCAGGCGCATCGCCTCGAGGCTCTGATTCTCGAGGGCCGTGAGATGCAGGTCCCAGGGGGATGCGTTGTCGATCTGCTTCACGCTCATCGCGTCGCTTTCATGGTCAGTCATATAGTACGGCTCGCCCCCGAAGTTGCCAGATATTGCTCGCCGCCGTCCTCGATCGAGTCCACCAGCTGCTGCCGCCGGAGCAGCGACCAGTACCGCCCACCACGGGCTAGCAGCTCGGCGTGCCGCCCATGCTCCACCGCGCGTCCCCCGTCGAGCACGACGATATGATCGGCGTTGCGTAACGCGCCGACCCGATGCGAAGCGATAATCGCCGTCCGCGAATCCCGCTCCGTTCGGAGCGCTCCCAGAATGTCCGCCTCAGTCCGGGTGTCCACCGCCGACAGTGCGTCGTCCAGCAGCAGCACTGCCGGGCGCCGCGCGCGCGCGCGCGCCAGCGTCAACCGCTGCTTCTGTCCACCCGAGAGATTGATACCGCGCTCGCCCAGCATTGTTTCATATCGGGCCGGAAACTCGGCGATCATCTATGCCCGTCGCGCCGGCGATGCCCACTGTCTCGCCGGCTTCGCAAACGAACGAGACGTCGCGCAACACCCAGTGCGGGTGCTCGCCTTCGGGCACCGGATAATGGAGCCCGACGCCGCGGAACTCGACGCGCCGGCCCCCGGCGGCGGACGGCAACACCCGGCCAGAGCGGCTTGTCAGTGCCGAGCTGGAATCCAGGATCTCGTGCAGCCGTCCCATCGAAGCCTCGCTGCGCTGGAACAGGTTGATCACCCATCCCAGGGCAATGAGCGGCCACATCAACATCGCCAGATACAGGCTGAACGCGACGAACGAGCCTATGCTGAACACGCCGCGCATCGCGAGGAGTCCGCCTACTCCCAGCACGATGGCGGTCGCGATTCCCGCCAGCAGGCCGAACACGGGATGCAGAATCCCCCACAGCCGGACCAGCGACATGTTCCGCACGAGGTACTCGTCGTTCAGCCGCGCGAAGCGCTCGATCTCGGCGCCTTCCTGCCGGTACGCCCGGACGATGCGCGCGCCGGCGAGGTTCTCCTGCGCCCGCGTGCAGCACCATCGGCATCAGCGCCAGGACGGTGAGCATCGGGTTGATGCGCAGCATGAACGCGATCGCGAACACCCCGCCGAAGATCGTGTTCGTGAGATACATCACGGCCGGTCCAACTGCCATTCGCACCGCGCTGAGGTCGTTGGTCAGCCGGGCCATGATGTCGCCGGTTCTGGTCGCGCCGTAGTATGACGCGTCCAGCGTCGTCAGCCGCGCGAACAGATCGTTTCGCAGGTCGAATTCGATCCGGCGACTGGCGCCGTTGGCAGTTCTCGCATGCCGTAGCGCAGCGTTCTGCCCACGAGCGCGACCAGTGCGATGATGCCGGCGAAGCGCCACGCGACCCGCGCTGGCTCGCCATCGCCCATCGCGTCCAAAGGCTCGCGGAGCAGCCAGGGGACCAGGCTCCAGACGGCGGACGAAAGCACCACCAAAACCAGCCCCCAGAGAACTTCCTTGCGGTAGGGGCGGTAATAGGGAACCAACCGTCCAAGGTGTTTCAGGTAAGGCACATGACTTGCCCCGATTTACATTGAAAACACCAGGCCGATCATGACGGCAATCCCAGTCTCGGAGGAGACAGATGTTGAAATATACCCGCCTGTTTGCGGCGCTTTCGCTGGCCTTCGCGGTCACCGCATGTGGCGACGACAGCAGGAACGACATGCTCGCGCAGGATACGACGCTCAACCGTGATCTCGAGCTCGCGAACGTAGACACCGGCGCGCAGCCATCACTGACGGACGTGCCGGCCGAGGCCGAGCCGGCCCCCGCGGCGCCCGCGCCGAGAACCACCACGACGCAGCCGCGGACAACGACCAGGACGCCTGCCCAAACGACGACCTCGCGCCCGACGACCACGAGCACCCAGCCACGCACGACGTCGAGCGGGAATACCGCCACGGCGGGCACGGGCACGGCCGAGCGCGAGATGGGGACGATCGCCGCGGGCTCGACGGTGAGCCTCAGCTCGAGCACGAGAGTTTGCACGAACACGCACAAGGTCGGTGACAGATTTACCGCCACGGTGCGGCAGAGCGTGACGGGGAGCAACGGCGCCGTCATTCCGGCGGGCGCGACCGCGACGGTCGAGATCACTTCACTCCGCCGCAGCGACAACGTGAACGATCCGATCGTGGTGGGCGTGGCGATCCGCTCGATCAGCTTCGGCGGGCGCACCTACGCGGTGAGCGGCACCACGAGCTCGGCGCAGGTGGATCGGGTTCGCAGCAGCACGACGCGCGACGACGTGAAGAAGGTTGCCACGGGCGCCGCCATCGGTGCCATCGCGGGCCAGATACTCGGCCGCGACACGCGGGGAACGGTGACCGGCGCGGCGGCCGGCGCCGCGGTGGGCGCCGGCGCCGCGGTCGCGACGGCGAATTACGAGGGATGCATCCCGACGGGCGGCGCCATTACGGTCTCGCTCAACAACTCGGTGCAGGTGCACACGTGAAAACGTGACTAGTGATTAGTGACTAGTGACTAGTAACTGCCACCGCTGTTTCGCAGTTACTAGTCACCAGTCACTAGTCACCAGTCACCGCCCTTCAGCGCTCCCTGAATAGCGCGGATCCACCACGCCTTCCCACCCGCTGCCACGCCTGCCAATCGCGATCACGCGGCCGATGTAGGGCAGCGTGTCGGTGCGAACCGGCTTCAGCTTGTAGCCCATCAAGCCGAGGGAGTCGAGCACTGCGGCCGCGAAGCCGCGCGGCTCGTACCAGAGCGTGTCCGGGCTGACTTCATGATGCACGCGGGGTGCGCGCATCGCGTCGACCAGCGGCATTCCGTGATCGATCACGTTCACGATTACCTGCGCCACGCTGCTGATGATTCGCGGACCCCCGCGCGATCCGATTGCCAGCAGCACGCGGCCATCGGGGTCGAGCACGATGATGGGGGCCATCGAGCTCATCATCACCTTCCCGGGCGCGATCGCGTTGACCTCCGCGGCCACGATGCCGTCAGCGTTCACCGTTCCCGGCCGCGAGGCAAAATCGTCCATCTCGTCGTTCAGGAAGAATCCCGCGCCCTCGACGAACACGCCCGAGCCATAGATGTCGTTGATCGTCGTCGTGAGCGAGACGACGTTTCCGTGCCGGTCCGCTACGGAGATGTGCGTGGTCTCGTTGCCCTCACGCACGGCCGCGCGCGCGGCGCGGGTGGACGCCGCGCGCTCGGGATCGATCGTACGCGCCACGCGCTCCGCGTACTCCTTGCTCGTGAGCCGGCTCGTCGGAACCATCACCACGTCGGGGTCTCCGATCAGCTCATTCCGGTCGAGAAATGCGCGCTGTTGCGCCGCGGCGACCAGGTGGGCGTGCCGGGCCGTTCCAAACGCGGGCAGCCTGCCGAACGTCTCCAGAATGTTGAGCATCGCGGCGACGGCGACTCCTCCCGCAGAGGGCGGCGCCATCCCGATCACGGTGTTACCGCGGTATCGCGTCCGCAGGGGCGTGCGCCAGGTAACCTTGTAGCCGGCGAGGTCAGCAGCCGTGATCAGCCCCCCGCCGCGCCGCATCTCGGCAACGATGAGTTCCGCGATCGGACCGGTGTAAAACGCGGACGCTCCGTCGCGCGCGATCAGCTCCAGCGTGCGCGCGAGGTCGGGCTGCCTGAACGTCGTGCCGAGCGCTGGAGGCCCGCCCCCCGGCAGGAATAGCGCGGCCCCCGCATGGGGAGCGATTCGCGAACGCTGGCCCGCGATCCCGTTCCGGAACGCAGCGTCCACGACAAATCCCTCCCGTGCCAGCTTGATGGCGGGAGCGATCGCATCCCCGGCCGGGAGCGTGCCGAACCGCTCGAGCGCCGTGAGCATCCCGGCGACCGAGCCCGGAATCCCGGACGCGAGATGGGTGCGGGTGCTCGCATTCGGCGGCGCGTCGGGCCGCGAGAACATGTCGCGCGTGGCCGCCGCCGGCGCGCGCTCGCGGAAGTCCAGTGAGGCGGTGGTGCCGTCCGCGAGGCGCACCAGCATGAATCCGCCCCCGCCGATGTTGCCCGCCTCGGGATGCGTGACCGCGAGCGCGAACGCCACGGCGACCGCCGCGTCCACGGCGTTCCCGCCGCGCTCGAGCACCTCCACGCCGACGGCGGTGGCGAGCGAGTCGTTGCTCGCGACCATTCCGTTCCGCCCGTGCGCGGGCACGGCATTCGCCCCCAGCGTCCAGGTTGGCTCGAAACGGCTGCCTTCCGGTTGCGTCCTGCCCGCCGCGAGCCCCTGGCATCCCGTTGCAAAAAAAACGCAGGACGCGACTACAAGCCGTCGCGTCCCGCGCATTCCGTTCGATTCCATCTGCTCGAGCACGCTGCTCTGAAGCAGGCGCGCTATCTCAGCGCCGACGCCGCACGGGGGTGCGCGAGCGGTTGCCGAACCCCTGCCGCAGGCTGATGCGGAAGGTGCGCGGTACCAGGGTGTTTCGCTGATCGCTCGACAGTCCGTCGCGGCTGTGGTACACCAGCCCGATGTCGTACACGCCGACCACCGAAGTGCGCGGATTGAACGCGTAGCCGAAGCCGTAGCTGAAATTCCCCGAGATCACGTTGACGGCTTCCGTGGGCCTTAGCTCCGCGCCGTCGCTCGTGCGTCTGAAGTTGTCGTACCTGGTCATGCCGATGCTGCCGCCGTACACCTGGTGGAGTCCCTGCCCCCCGGCCGCCTCGAAATTGACGCCGAGCGAGTACACGTCGACTTCCGCATCTGAGGTGGGAGAGGCGTCGGCAAGCAAGTGGTCGATGTGCCGGATCGGAGCCTTCACATAGGTGCCGGCCAGTCCTACCGCCATGCCGTTGGAGAACGCCTTTTCGAGCGACACGCGGTACTGTGGCGACGTGGCATTGTCGAAATCCCAGGTCGTCTGGGAGTCCCCGTCGCTGACGGAGTTCGCGGAAAACGCGCCCACCCCCGCCGAGAGCCAGTAGGCCGGCGGACCCTGCACGGCCTGCTGGCGGCGGATTTGCGCATCAGCGCTGCCGGCGAGGCCGACCAGCCCGGCCAATCCAAGTACGATGACCCTATTCATGAACACTCCGGTTATTCTTGCAGGCGTGGAAACGCGCCCGGTAAGTTACTCCCGTACAGCGCACGGCATCACTGCGCGACGACTGACGCTCACCGCATAGTGAGCCTCGATCCGCGCGAAACCGAGCGGCGTAATCCGCGCACCGCGGAGATAGATCTCGCCGGTCCGTTGGAGATCGTCGATCTAATAAACGCCGAAGACCGATCCGTTCCCGACGCCGTCGCGGGGCAGCGGGAAGCGATCGCGCGTGCCCTCGAGCTCGCTGAGCAGTCCTTCCGCGCGGGTGGCCGCCTCATCTACGTGGGCGCGGGCACCTCCGGCCGGCTCGGCGTGCTGGACGCGAGTGAGATCCCGCCGACTTTCGGCGCACCGCCCGAGCTGGTCCAGGGCATCATCGCGGGCGGACCGCCGGCCCTGACGAGGTCGCAGGAAGGCGCCGAGGACGTGGTGGAGAACGGCGCGAAGGAGATAGACGCGCGCGAGGTGGGGCCGAACGACTTCGTGCTCGGCGTCGCGGCGTCGGGGACCACGCCGTACGTGCGGGCGGCGCTGGTGCGGGCGCGCGAGCGCGGCGCGAAGACCGGCATACTGTCTTGCTCCAACATTCCGGCCGATTTCACGGCAGCCGTGGACGTGGTGATCCTCCCGATCGTTGGGCCCGAGGTGGTGACCGGCTCGACGCGGATGAAGGCCGGGACGGCGACCAAGCTCGTGCTCAACACGATCACCACCGGCGCGATGATCCGCCTCGGCAAGACGTTCGGCAATCTGATGGTGGATCTGCGCGCGACCAACGACAAGCTCCGCGACCGCAGCGAGCGGATCGTCATGGAGGTGTGCGTGGTGACGCGCGAGGCCGCGCGGGAGATTCTCGAGGCCGCTGGCGGCAGCGTGAAGCTGGCGATCGTGATGCACAAGCTCGGCGTATCGCGTGACGACGCGGAGCGCGCGCTCGAGCAGGTCGGCGGTGTCATACGGAAAGTGGTGCCCGGCCCGCCGCCGCCCGTCGGCTGATGCCGGAACGCCGTCCACTCGTGCTCGTCGGCTTGATGTCCGGCACATCGCTGGACGGAATCTCGGCGGCAGTCGTCCGGTTCTCGGAGGGACCCGCCTCGCGGATCGAGTCTGATCTGCTGGCGTTCACCTCGACGCCGTATTCGCCGGAGCAGCGGCAGCGGCTCGGCGCCGCGCTCCACGGGACGAATCCCGCGGAATACTGCCGGCTGAACTTCGAGCTGGGCGAATGGCTGGCCGCGGCGGCGGTGACGGCAATCGCCGAAGCGGGAATCGCGCGCGCGGGCATCGCCGGGATCGCGTCGCACGGGCAGACCGTATGGCACGAGCCGGGACATTCCACGTGGCAGTTCGGCGAATCGTCGGTGATCGCGGAGCGGACCGGGCTGGATGTCATCAGCGACTTCCGCGTGCGCGACGTCGCGGCGGCGGGGCAGGGCGCGCCGCTCGTGCCGATTGCGGACGCCTTGCTGTTCTCGTCCGACAAGAGCTGGCGCGCGCTGCAGAACCTTGGCGGCATAGGAAACGTCACCGTCGTCCCGCCGGGCGGAGAGCTGACCGGCGTCCGCGCGTTCGACACGGGCCCGGGCTGCGCGGTGATAGATGGGGTCGTGCGCAAGCTCTACCCGGAGCTGCCGTTCGATCGCGACGGGGAGATCGCGTCCAGGGGCAAGCCGGTGGACTCGATCGTGAGCCGGCTGCTCCAGGATCCGTATTTCAGCGCCCCGCCGCCGAAATCCACCGGGCGCGAGCTGTTCAGCGTCCCGTACATCGAGAAGCTGATCGAAGATTGCCGCGCCGCCGGCGCGGCGGACCAGGACATCGTTGCCACGGCGGTGGCGCTCACGGCGCGCAGCGTGGCGGATTCCTACCGCCGGTTCATGCCCGAGCCGGTTGATGAGGTGCTGGCGTCGGGTGGCGGCGCGAAGAACCCAGCGCTGATGGCGGCCATAACGTCGGCCGTGGCGCCGCTTCGCGTGACCGATTTCAACCAGGCGTACTTCGACGGCGAGGCAAAGGAGGCCGTGGCATTCGCGTTGCTTGGGTATCTCCACCTCATGCGGATCCCGGCGAACGTCCCGACCGCTACAGGAGCCCGAGGCCGGCGCATCCTGGGCAAGCTCACGCCCGCATGAGCGACGTCCGCGAACTGCTGCTCCCGGCGATTCGCTGGGACGCGAAGTTGGGGTACGACAATGAGCGGGAGGGCATCGAGCAGGCGCTGGAGCTGGGCGTAGGCGGATTCGCGCTGTTTGGGGGCGAGGCTGAGGAAGTCGCCAAACTGACCAGCGAGCTGCGCGAGGGGTCGAGGATTCCGTTGCTCATCGGGTCGGATCTGGAGCGCGGCGCGGGGCAGCAGTTCCGGGGCGCGACGGGGCTGCCTCCGCTCGCGGCCATCGGATACCTGGACGACGTGGACGCCGTCCGGCGCGCAGCCACCGTAAGCGCGCGGGAAGCGCGCGCGGTGGGAGTCAACTGGATCTACGCGCCCGTCGCCGACGTTGACCTCGAGCCGGACAATCCGATCATCGGCACGCGGGCGTTCGGCGGGGACGTGGGTAGAGTCGCGCGCGACGTGGCCGCATGGATCGAAGCGTGTCAGGCCGAAGGCGTGCTCGCGTGCGCCAAGCACTTCCCCGGACACGGCCGGACCACTGCCGACTCGCACGCGACGCTGCCAACCGTGACGCTCGACGCCGAGCAGTTGCGCGCGACCGACCTGGAACCGTTCCGCTCCGCGATCCGGGCGGGAGTGGCGAGCGTGATGTCGGCGCACATCTCCTTTCCGGCGCTGGACCCGTCCGGCGCACCGGCCACGCTGTCGCCGCGAATACTCGGCGACATCCTGCGCGACGAGCTGGGCTTCCAGGGGCTGGTCGTCACCGACGCGATGATCATGGAGGGGGTGCTCGGCGACGGCGAAGCAGCGGCCGCGATCCGCGCGCTGCGCGCGGGGTGCGACCTGCTGCTGTATCCGACGGACCTCGGTGCCGTGGCCGATGCGGTGCAGCGCGCGCTGGACGACGGCGAGCTCGAGCTGGCGAGGATACGGGCCTCCGCGGATCGGCGCACGGCGCACGCGTGCCACGCGTGGCAGGGCAAGCCCGACGTTTCGACGCTGGGCGAGGATCGCGCCTGGGCGGAGGAGTTGGCGCAGCACGTGATCCACGAGGTGCGCGGGACCCTGTCCGGCCCGCTCACCGCGGTCGAGCTGACCGTGGTGGACGACGACATCGGCGGGCCGTATCCACCGCCGTCGCGCGACCCGTTCGCGGCGGAGCTGAAGGCGCGAGGCACGTCCGTGCGCGACGCCGGCGGAAGCGGTGGCGGTGACGCCACGGCGCTGATCGCGCTGTTCGGCGACATCCGCTCGTGGAAGGGCCGGCCCGGGTACTCGGCTGCGTCGCTGGACGCGGTCCGTGCCGCCGTGGCTCGCGCCCGCGAGCGCAAGCAGAAAACGGTGATCGTGCAGTTCAGTCATCCCCGACTCGCAACATCCATCGAAGCCGACGTACCCATCGTGTGCGCGTGGGGCGGGGAGTCCGCCATGCAGTGCGCGGCGGCGCGGTGGCTGACGAGAAGCCCAAGAGGATAAACCCCGTACGCTCGGCGGCCGGTCGTCTCGTTCCGACCCGGCGCGTCTGACGGAGGCCGACAATGCGCGGCGTTGACTGGATGGTGGTGATCGTCTACATGGTGCTCACGCTGGCGCTCGGCGTGTTCCTCGCGCGCAAGGCCTCCGGGAGCATGGCCGACTTCTTCGTCGGCGGACGGAACGTGAAATGGTGGCTGGCCGGGACCTCGATGGCGGCTACGACCTTCTCCATCGACACGCCGCTGTACGTGGCGGGCGTGGTCGGCACGCGCGGGATAGCCGGCAACTGGGAGTGGTGGTCGTACGGGTTCGCGCACGTCATCATGATCTACATGTTCGCGCGGCTCTGGCGGCGCGCGGAGATCGTGACCGACAACGAGCTCACGGAGCTGCGATACGGCGGACGTCCGGCCGCGACGTTGCGTGCCGTGAAAGGCTTTCTCTTCGCGGTCGTGATCGGCTCGATCGGCGCTGGCTACGCGATGCTGGCGATGGTGAAGGTGGTAGACGCGCTGCAGATCTTCCCCGGGCTCGGGATCGACGCGGGCGATGCCACCAAGCTGTGGTCCATCATCGGGATCAGCGTGCTGGTGCTGTTCTATGCCAGCGCGGCCGGGTTGTGGGGCGTAGTGGCGACTGACTTCTTCCAGTTCTTCCTGGCGCTGATCGGCGCCATCATCGTCGCGGTCGCCGCGGTGAACCACGTCGGCGGGCTCGGCGAGGTGGTGTCCGAGGCGCAGCGAATCACCGAGTTCGACGCCCTGGCGTTCACGCCGCTCGAGTTCAGCGGGGACGGGTTGATCAGCTTCTCCAAGACCGCGGGGATCACCGCGAGCACCTTCTTCGCGTACGTGACCGTGCTGTGGTGGGCATTCCGCCGGTCGGACGGCGGGGGCGAGTTCATCCAGCGGCTGTCTTCCGTTCCCAACGAGCGCGACGCGGAAAAGGCCGCGTGGTTCTTCAACATCATGCATTACGTGGTGCGCACGTGGCCGTGGATCATCGTCGCGCTGGTCGCGATGGTCGTGTACCCGGACCTGGAAGACAAGGAGCTCGGCTACCCGCGGCTGATGCTCGATTTTCTGCCGGCGGGATTGCTCGGACTCGTGGTCGCCTCGCTGCTCGCGGCGTTCATGAGCACGATGTCGACGCTGATCAACTGGAGCGCGTCGTACATGACGAACGATCTGTACGGCCGGTTCATCCGGCCGAAAGCCACTCAAAAGGAGCTCGTGTTAGCGGCCCGCGTGTCGTCCGCAATCGTGACGGCGATCGCGGGTTTCGCCGCGTTTCAGGCGGACAGCATCGCGACCGTGTACCGGCTGATACTTGCGGTGGGCACGGGGCCCGGGCTCGTGCTCATTCTCCGCTGGTACTGGTGGCGCATCAACGCCTGGGCCGAGCTGTCCGCGATGTTGGCGGGGTTCATCGTCGGATTCCTCACGTCGGTGGACAACCCCATATACACATTGAAGATCGCGGACTTCGGCATGCGCCTGTTCGTGACGGCCGGCGTCACGCTGCTGGTCTGGGTGCCGATCATGCTCGCCACGAAACCGGAGAGCGACGAGAAGCTGGACTCGTTCTACCGGCGGGTGCGTCCCGGCGGCCCGGGCTGGCGGCGGCAGCGCGAGCGGACGGGCGAGGCGCCGGTGCAGGATCTGGCCGCCGACATCCAGCGCGTGGGCGCCGGCGTAATGATCCTGTTCGGCCTGATGTTCGCTACGGGCGCTCTGCTGCTGTACCGCTGGACGACGCTGGTGGCGATGCTCGTGATGACGGTCGTGGGCCTGCTCTGGCTCAGGCGCTCAGGAGCGAGCTCCGTGGCGAGATAGGGAAAAGCCCTGCGTGCTGCACGCGGCGTAGTTACAGCGTATCCGGCGGCCAGGGGATGGACGGCCGCGTATCCCGGGGCGGCGGCGGCTGTATGAGTACCGGATCCGACTGAGCCGGCGTCTGTCGAGCAGGCGTCGTCGAACTCGCTCCTGGGGTGCGGGTGGGCGCGAGCGTCACGGAGTCCGCCTGAGCGGGCAGAGGTGCTGCCGCGGGCGCCCCCGGTACCGTGAGCGCGGTGGAGTCCGGTAATTTGCCCTCGGGGCTTCCAGCGCCGGTACAGGCCGCCAGCGAGACCGCCGTGACGCCCATGAAAAGTCGTTTCATCCGCACGAATATGGCGCGCTCCATCTGGTGCCTCCAGAGGCCGGATATTTGCTCAGCTCAGTGTGACCTAAACCAGTCCGCTCATTCCGTTCCAAAGGCGAGTCATGCTCAAACTGAGACTTCTGTCGTTGCTGGCCGTCGTAGCAGCGTGCGCGCCTGCATCGCGGGTCGGAACTCCAAGCCCCACCGGTCCGATGCCCGGGCGACCCCCGGCGCCGGTCAATCCGAATCTTCCGCCGATGCCCCTGGTAACCGGGCCCGTGGAGATCAAGGTGGTTTATCCGACCCCGAACTCCGTCGTCGCATCCCGCGACTCGAATTTCATCTTCGGCTCGATCGGCAACGGCAACGCGGCGCTGTTCATCAACGGCGAAATAGTGCCGGTCTGGCCCAACGGAGCGTACCTGGCGTACCTCCCCGTGCCTTCGCGCGAGATGTCGCGGTACGACATCGTCGCTGTGCTCGGGCGCGATACCACGCGACTGTCGCATGCCATCCGACTGCCTCCTCCGCGGGACCCGACTACTCCGGTGACACCCGCTCAACCGCAGCCGGTCGATACCGCCGCGCGATATGGCAATCTGGTGGGGCCGACGACCGTGGCGAACGATACCGATCGCGTAATCACGGGCCAGCCGTCGCCGGATCCCAACATCGTGCGTTATTTCCTGTTCCCGGGGACGGTCGTGCGCACGCAAGGGAAGGTTGGCAACGAGACGGTGGTCGAGCTCGATCCGTCCGTGAGGTTCCGCGTCGCCAACAGCCAGATCCAGGAGCAGCCGGTCGGCTACGCGCCACTGCCGCTTTCCATCGGCCGCGACACGATCGTCGCGAACGCCGAGTCGGTGGACCTGATCGTGCCCGCGACGGCGCCTCCCGCCTACTACGTGCGGGTAGACAGCTCGCGGCTGACCGTCACGCTGTTCGGCGTGACTCCGTTCGCTCCGCGCACCGAAGGAAGCCGCGTCGTTCAGGACCCGTTGTTGAGAAGCATCAGCATCGCGCACGGACCGGTGCGGACGGAATACATCCTCGACCTCTCCAGCCCCGTGTTCGGCTACCAGCCCCTGTTCGAAAACGGCAACTTCGTTCTCAAGGTGAGACGGCTGCCAGTGATCGATCCCGCGGCGCCGCTGCGCGGCCTGCGGATCGCGATCGATCCCGGACATCCTGGTCTCGACGGACAATCCGGGGGCGCGACCGGTCCCACCGGACTGCTTGAGCGCGAGGCGGTCATCCCGGTCGGGTTGCGCGCGCGGGATCTGCTGATCGAGCGTGGCGCCGAGGTGCTGCTGACCAGGTCGGAGGCGGCGCAGGCCGTCGATCTGAATCTCCGGCCGACGATGGCGAGACGCGCGAACGTGCACGCGCTGGTGTCCATCCACTTCAACGCGTTTCCCGACGGAGTGAATCCGTTCCTGCACAACGGCACGAGCACGTACTCCTTTCACGCGCACTCGGCGCGGCTGTCGCAGCTCGTGCACGACGCCATGATCCGGAACATGCATCTGCGCGACCTCGGCACGCGCCGGTCGAACTTCGCGGTGGTGAGGCCGACATGGTTCCCGGCTGTCCTCGCCGAAGGCGCGTTCATGATGCTGCCCGACCAGGAGCACGCGATGAAGACGGCGGAGTATCACGACGCGTACGCGCGCAGCATCGTGGAGGGGTTGGAGCAGTTCTTCCGCGAGCTCGGCGCCGCATCACAATCCGCTACCGTGCTTCCGAGCAAGTCGTCCGAGCTGCGACCGGTCGCCGTCCTCCCTCTGCGCGGCGACGACGGGGAAGCGATCCGCCGGTCCAAGCTTTGTAACTCTTTGGCAGACTTGGTTTTACGCCGTCGAGGCGGAGTCAGTGACTCGGAGCAGGCAGACCAGTGCGGGGAAATTTCGCTTCATCGTTGAAAACCTGACCCCGCGCGGACATTCGTGATGCCCGGCGGGTAACCTTTTGCGGCATAACAGGTTAAATTCAACTGGCGCGGATACACGTACTCGGATACGTTGACCCCCCGCGCAAAAGTGGTCGATTTCAGGCGCGAAAAGATTGCAGCACAAGGCTTTGAGTCCTTTTCGTACCGAGCGACCCAGCAAGGTGCGTTGTAAGCTTACCGAGAGCGGAGAATTCAGAAGATGGCCATCGCACCCACCCCTCCTACGGCGCCCGCGGAGCTGAATCAGAACGCGCGGACCGTCATCGAGAAGCGCTACCTCATCAAGGACGCTACGGGTAAGCCTACCGAGCAGCCCGAGGACATGTTCTGGCGCGTATCGACTACGGTGGCCGAGGCCGACAGGCGCTACGGCGCCAGTGAGGGGGCGGTGACCGCGCTGGCCGAAGAGTTTTACGGTCTCATGACCCGCCGGCGGTTCGTGCCGAACTCGCCTACCCTGATGAACGCGGGCCGACCGCTGGGGCAGCTCTCCGCGTGCTTCGTGCTCCCCGTCGAGGACGCGCTGTCCAACGGGCAGAACGGCATCTACGACACTCTCCGCTCGATGGCGCTGATCCACCAGTCGGGCGGCGGCACCGGCTTCTCCTTCTCGAAGCTGCGAGGCAGCGGCTCGATGGTTCGCTCCACGACCGGCGTGGCGTCCGGCCCGGTGTCGTTCATGAAGCTGTACGACGCTTCCACGGACGCGGTGAAGCAGGGCGGAACGCGGCGTGGCGCGAACATGGGAATCCTGCGCGTGGATCACCCGGACGTCATGCACTTCATAGACTGCAAGGAAGACCTGACGCAGATCACCAACTTCAACATCTCCGTCGCCGTCACCGACAAGTTCATGGAGGCGGTGAAGAGCGGGACGGAGTACGATCTCGTGGATCCGGCGAGCGGCGACGTGGTCAACCGCCTCGACGCGCGCGCTGTGTGGGACAAGATGATCGAGGGCGCGTGGCGGACGGGCGAGCCGGGCTGCTTCTTCATCGACGAAGCCAACAAGTTCAACCCGGTGCCGCACGTCGGCCCGTACGAGGCCACGAACCCGTGCGGCGAGCAGCCGCTGCTGCCGTACGACGTCTGCAACCTGGGCTCGATCAACGTCGGCTACTACGTGCGCGACGGGAAGACGGACTGGGAAGCGATGCGCTCGGACATCCAGCTCTCCGTGCACTTCCTCGACAACATCATCGACGTCAACAAATACCCGCTGCCGGAGATCGACGCGCTGTCCAAGCGCATCCGCCGCATCGGCTTCGGCGTCATGGGCTTCGCCGACGCGCTCGTGCGACTCGGCATCGCGTACAACACGGAAGAGGGGATCGAGTTCGGCCGCAAGCTGCAGCATTTCGTGGACGTGGAGTCCAAGCGCGAGAGCGAGCGGCTGGCGAACGACCGCGGCCCGTTCCCCGAGTGGGCGCGGTCGATCTGGGGTCCGGACGAGACGTGCGCGCGCGACGAGCGCGGCGCCCGCATCCGCCCGTTGCAGCTGCTGCGCAACTGCAACGTCAACACGATCGCGCCTACGGGAACGATCTCGATCATCGCCGGCTGCTCGTCGGGAATCGAGCCGCTGTTCGCCGTGGCTTTCATGCGTAACCAGGCCGGCGCGATGATGCCGGACGTGAATGATGACTTCCTCGCGATCGCAAAGCGCGAGGGCTGGCACTCCGACGCGCTGATGGAGAAGATCGCCAAGGAAGGGCACATCCACTTCGACGAGGTGCCTGAGAAGTGGCAGAGCGTGTTCGTCACGGCGCACGACATCACGCCGGAGTGGCACGTGCGCATGCAGGCGGCCTTCCAGGAGCACTGCGACTCGGCCATCTCCAAGACCACGAACTTCCCGCATGTCGCGACGCCCGCCGACGTGCGCGCGATCTACGAGCTGGCGTACGAGCTCAAGTGCAAAGGCGTCACTGTTTACCGCGACGGCTCGCGTGACAACCAGGTGCTCTCGACCGGGGCGACGGAGAAGGCCAAGGCCGAGCGCGATGCTGGCAAGTCGAACCGCGCCGCGACGGGTGACCTGCACGGCACGATCGCGGAGCTGAACGCCGAGGTCGAGCGGCTCAAGGTCGCACTGTTCGAGTCGGAGGCCGAGAACCTCCAGCGCCGCACCAAGCGGTCGCGGCCGGACAAGCTGCGCGGGACGTCCATCCGCAAGGAGACGCCGCTCGGCACGATGTTCGTGCACATCACGGAAGACGACCGCGGCCAGCCGTTCGAGGTGTTCATCAATCTCGGGAAGGCGGGCGGCGCCGCGATGGCCGACGTTGAAGCGATGGGCAGACTGATATCGCTCGCGCTCCGGTCCGGGATTCCGCTGCGCGAGGTGCACCGCCAGCTCCGCGGGATCAGCTCGGACCGCGCGGTTGGGATCGGCCCGAACAAGGTGCTGTCGGTGCCGGACGCGATCGGCATCGCGCTCGAGGAGTGGCTGCGCGAGAAGCAGGGTGTGCAGCAGGATTTGCTCGCTTCGGGGATGACTCCGCCGCTCGGCACGCCGATCACGGTCACCGCACCGCTCGCGTCGTCAGAGGGCGAGCAGTCGCAATACGCTTTCGACGAGATGGCGCACGATCAGGCGTCGTTCGGGACGTGCCCGGACTGCGGCTCGTCGCTGGAGTATGCCGAAGGTTGCGCCAAATGCCACGTGTGCGGGTTCAGCGAGTGCGGTTGATCTAAAACCCGACCGCGCCGCCGTCGGCGCGGCGAGCAGTAAACAGCGCTCCTGGTTGTCTCGGTCGGCTTCGGCTTTCTTCTCTCGCTGTGGGCGACCGTCCTCGCGCCTCATGCGTTCTCTTTAGATATTTCCGTCGCGATGTCCGGTGGGGCGTCATGAAGAGGGAAGGCTTCGAGCGGGACGCCCAATATTCCAGTTGACACATTCTCTGCCCACGAGCGGTATTACGCGCATGGACAAAAAAGCAATCGAAGCGCTCGCCAGAAAAAACGCCGCCAAAGCGGCGAATAGCTCGGGCCGGAAAGGATTCGGCAAGAAGTACGATCCGAACCTCAAGGACGAGCCCACGGACCAGGCGACGCTCAAGGAGCGGCAGGAGCACGAGCGATTCTTCAAGGAAATGCGGAAGCGCGAGTTTTAGCCGCGCGGAGCAACCCGCCATTTCCGGTGTATTGGGAC
>JBPPMH010000158.1:0-4557 GCA_051305945.1 Gemmatimonadaceae bacterium | reverse complement strand
CGCGGGTCCGTCGCGGTTGACGAGGATGTACGTGAGGTTGGCGCGCAGCGTCCGGACATGCCGGAAAGCGTGAGGCGGGAGCTCGATGCGGACGCGATCCGTCTTTTCCCGCCAGGCGGCTCGAGCCTGCTGCATCAGCGACGTAATCCGCCTTGCGCTTTCGGGATTCGGTTCGAGAGTACCACCGCTCATCGGAACCGCTACATCCACATCGCGCGACGAGTACGGAGCGATATCCAGAACGTACGCGAACGCAGCGGATGCAGAGCCTGCGGGATCCACTACGCGGGTCGCGGGGGGAAGCGCGCCGTGGCGCAGCCAGTCTACAACGCTGCCTTCATGGAAGGACGCCGCCCCAAACCCTTTCACGGGCGTTATCGAGTAAAGGAACTTGTTGCCGGTAGCCCGCGCGGACGAGCTTCCGAACAAGCGCTGGAAAGATCCTCGACCGGCGTCCTGTAGCTCGATCGTGTCCAGTAGCGCGACACCGCCTCGCTTGTTGAGGAATTGCCAGGGAGGGTTTACCTGGAACGGGCGTACAGCGAGGTACAGGGTGACGGTGCGCCGCGTGTGACGATTATTGATAACCCTGTAGCGTGCGTACAGCACAGCCGAATCCGGCGGGCCGGCGGCGAACCCCTGGATGGCAAGCTGGAGCTCCGCAACTTGAATGTGTTGCGCCGTTGTCTGCGGCCCCACATGCCAGACCACGAGCGGAACAGGGTTACCCGACTCGTGCTGTACGACGGGGACCGTGCTGCGCGCATCGTTCCACGTGACGAGCTTCCCGTCCACGTACAGGAACGGCTCGATCGAGAACTCACCGCGCCCCACTTCGATCATTCCTTCCTCGTTGATCAGCGCTTCCGCGCTGTCGCCGTCGGCTCCGATCACCGTCCAGTACGATTGCTCGTTCGCCAGATACTTCGGGTAAGACCCCCGGCGCGCATCCTTCGCGATTGCGAAGAAGAGATCGTTCTTCGTCGCGGCCCACTCGAGCGGCTGCACCGCGATCTCGCTGATCCCGAAGCCGCTCCCGCCTTCCGGCCGCGCGAGCACGAGACGCAGGTACCGCGCATCGCTCTCCGGCATGCGCAGATAGTCGCGGCTCGACGCCGAGGAAGAGAAGGGTCCGCGGGACACGCTGTACAGCTTTGTCCAGCTGGTACCATCGACGGAGCCAAGCACCTTGTATTCCGCCGCGCGACGCTCCGCCTCCCAGTCGATGATCAGTCCGCCGAACTCACGGCGCGCCAGGAAGTCGATGCCGATCGTATCCGCGACGCGTGCGCCGGACGCTCGTGCACCGCGCCACGCGGTGGTGGGCACTGAATCCATCGCCAACCGCGCTTCATGGCCTGCGGCGCGCGTGCTGGCCGTGATCCGCGGCGTGAGCGTGTACGGCGTGGGCGGGTCGAGCGGGGTCAACGTGAGATCATCGATCCACACGCTGCCCTTCCCGCCCGAGCCGGCCGTGATCGCGAACTCGATCGCGAACACCCGCCGCAGCTCGCGATCCGCCGTCGGCCCCCAGGCGAACGAGATGTGCCGCTTCTTGCGAGTCACCACCGTCCACTCGCGCGGGAACACGAAGTCCGGCGTGTTCGACCACCAGACGTTGTCACCTGTCGAGTCGGCCAGCTTGAACTCGAGCGTATTCACCGGCGCATCGCCCCGGATCGCGAAGGAGAACTCGTAGTTGACGGGCAGCGAAAGACTCACGGCCCGGCGGACCACCGCGTACCCGCCGTGCCCGTGAAAGTCGAAGTCGAGCCGCATGGACCGCCCGCGCACGCCGCTGTCCGGATGGATGGTGATCTCGACGCCGTCGGCGGGAATCGCGGTCCACTGACTCACCGACTCGAACGCGTCTATGACGACCGGCGCCGGCTGCTGCGCGGGGACGGACGCGACGCTTGCGCACGCGAGCGCCGCCGCGCAGAAGTATGTCCTCATCCCTTCACGCTCCCGGCCATGATCCCCTGGATGTAGTACCGCTGGAGGAAGAGAAACACGGCGAGCACCGGCAACACCGTGAGCACAGAGCCCGCCATCATCAACTCGGTGTCCTGCACGTGCTCGCCGGACAGGTTCGCCAGCGCCACCGGCAACGTGTAGTGCGCCGCGTCGCTCAGCACGATCAGCGGCCACATGAAGTCGTTCCACGTCGCGAGAAAAGTCCAGATCGCTAGCGTCGCGAGGATCGGCAGGATCCCCGGCACCACGACCCTCCAGTAGATCGTCAGCTCGGACGCGCCGTCGATGCGCGCGGCGTCGAGCATGTCGTCCGGAATCGAGAGCGCGTACTGCCGGATCAGGAAGATCCCGAAGATGCTCGCCATTCCCGGGATGATCACGCCCCAGTACGTGTTGACCAGACCCAGCTGCTTCATCAGCAGGAACAGCGGCAGCATCGCCACCTGCACCGGCAGCACGAGCCCAAGCGACAGCAGCCGGAACGTGCGATCGCGCCCGCGGAAGCGCAGCTTGGCGAACGCGTAGCCGGCCATGGAATTGATCACCAGCGACGTCGCGGTGACGGTGAAAGCCAGGAACGCGCTGTTGAACAGATACCGCCCCAGATCCAGCCGCGTGAACAGCTGCTCGTAATGCTCGAGCGTAACGCGGCTCGGAAGGAACCGCGGCGGATACGCGGTCGCCTCGCCCGTCGGCATGAGCGACGCCGACAGCATCCACGCCATCGGCATGAGCGCGACTATCGCGCCGAGCACAAGCACGGTGTGCAGGACGACCGAGGCGATCAGCTCCCGCCGCGGCCCCGTCACGCGCGCTCCCGCTGCAGCCGGAACTGGATCAGCGTCGCGATCAGGATCACCAGGAAGAGCACGAACGCGATGGCCGCCGCGTAGCCCATCCGCCACCAGCGGAACCCTTCCTCGTACATCAGCAGCACCACGCTGGTCGTCGCCCGCAGCGGTCCGCCCATGGTCATGACGTACGGCTCGGCGAACAGCTGGAAGTAGCCGATCATCGTCACCACTCCCACGAACAGCAACGTGGGGCCGAGCAGCGGAAGCGTGACGTTGAAGAAGCGCCGCACCGGCCCGGCGCCGTCGATCTCCGCGGCGTCGTACAGCTCGGACGGGATCGACTGCAGCCCGGCGATGAAGATCAGCATGTTGTAGCCGAAGTTCTTCCACACGGCCAGAAGGATGATCGCCGGCATGGCCCACCGCGGATCGCCCAGCCAGTCTATCGGCTCGACGCCGAAGAAGCCCAGTCCGTAGTTGAGGAGCCCGTACTTCGTGTGGTAGAGGTAGCGCCAGACGATCGACACCGCGACGAGCGTGGTGACGAACGGAATGAAGTAGATCGTGCGGAAGACCGTCTTGAACCGCGTCAGCTTCGCGTTGAGCAGCAGAGCGGCGGCGAGCGAGAGCGCGATCGTCAGCGGCCCGCCCGCGAGCGCGAAATACAGCGTGTTGCGCAGCGCCTGCCAGAACTCCGGCGTCTCCAGCAGCCGGCCGTAGTTCCTGAGCCCCACGAATCTGGTCGTGGACGGATCGGCGATCGCGTAGATGTCGAAGTCCGTGAGGCTGAGCAGCAGCGACGCCAGCACTGGCAGGAAGAAGAAGATGAAGATCAGCGTCAACGCCGGCGCTAGAAACAGCCACGCCGCTCTGCCGGTTCCGGTGGGCAGCTGGCCCGGCATCTTCGCCTGAATCGCGGGCGCGGTCATCAGGGCTTCCCGCTCCGCGCCAGGAGATAGCGCCGCTTCTCCAGCATCGCGTTGACGTCGCGGTCCAGCGCGGCCAGCGTCTGATCCACCGTCGCCGCCCCGCGCACCGCCCGCTCGCTCCGCTCGTAGATCGTCGTGGCGATCTCCTCCCACTCCGGAACCTGCGGCAGTGGCATCACGCGGTCGAGCTGATCGCGGAACGCGCGCGCGTGCACGTTGTTTGTAAGCAGCGTGTCCTGCCATGACGCCTTCCGCGGCGGCAGATCACCCGTGAGCTTGTAGAACTCGAGCTGCGTGGCGGGGCGCGAAAGATACTCGATCAGCAGCCACGCTTCCCGCTTGTGCCGCGAGCCCTGGAAGATGGACAGGCTCGCGCCCGCGGCCATGGACGCGCCCGGCCCCTCCTTGCCCGGCATCGGCGCGGTCGTCCACTTGTTCTGCACGCTGTCGGCGAGGCGGTTGCGGAACTCGCCGATGTACCACGGCCCGGAGATGTACATCGCGATGTTGCCGCGCTCGAACTCCTGGAAGAGGTTCGCGATCTGCGAGCTGCTCACCGGAGGCGCGAGGCCTTCGCGGAAGAAGCTCAGATAGAAATCGAACGCCTCCCGGAACCGCGGCTCCTGGCACGCGCCGAAGCGGCCGCCCTGTGACAGGATCGGCGAGACAGTCTCGAGCGCGAACCCGACGAGCTGCGGCCACTCGTTGGTGGGCATCAGCATCGGATACTGCGAGGCGCCCATCTGCGACTTGATCTTCCGCATGGCGGCCATCCACCCGGCCCACGTCTGCGGCAACTCGCTGTAGCCCGCCCGCGCGAGGATGTCGGATCGGTAGTACACGAGCCGCGTGTCCAC
>JBPPMH010000157.1:0-3159 GCA_051305945.1 Gemmatimonadaceae bacterium | reverse complement strand
CCCTCGCGTCGGTGGTGAGCAGCGCCTCGAATATCGTGGCGCCGATCTCGGATTCTTCGATGATCGTGGTGGCCACGGGCTCGATGCCGCGAACGGGACTCGCCAGTGCGACCACCAGCCTGCCCCCGATTGGAATCTCGGCCTCGCGCTGCACGTCCACCGCCTCGGTCCCCAACCGCGCGGCTTCATCGAGGAGGGCGTTGGCCCGGTCGTATTCACCCGCCAGGTTCGCAACCGTGGCGGCGAGCGAAAGCGTTCGCGTGAGCGTGTCGGTCGCGCCTGCCTCGCGCGCGAGCGGCAGCGCCTGCTCGACCCATCGTCGTGTCTCTTCCGGCAGTCGCAGCTGCCATGCGGTTTCGGCCGCGAACAACAACCCGGCAACGAGCCGCGTGGGGTCACCCCGTTCTTCATAAATCCGCACCGCTGCGGCGGCCTCACGCCTGGCGCTGTCGACGTCCCCGGCCATGCGCTGGGCGCGCGCCAGCAGCAGCCGTGCATCCCCTTCGATCAGGCGGTCGCCCTCCCATTCGTCGTCCAGAAATGTCAATGCGCTCGCCGCGGACCGTCTCGCCTCCTCCGCGCTGAAGGCGTCGAGCGACGTCCGGGCGAGGCGCAGCGCGAACTCCACCGTCTTGTCGGGCACATCACCCTGGAAGAAGTGATGCACCAGCTGTGGCAGCACGCGCTCGATGCGACCGGCATGGCGTGTTTCCAGGAGCTCCGCGCACCGGCGGTGCAGCGAGCGCCGCTTTCGCGGCGACAGCCCCGCGTACAGCACGTCGCGGACGACGCCGCTCGAGAAACTGAGCGTGTCCCCGCGCGAGTCCCGGTCTTCCTCGATCAGTCCCTGCTCCACGAGCGAGTCGAGGTGGTTGTCGATGTCACCCGCCTGAGCCAGCGCAGCAAGGTCCTTCGCGTCCACGCTTCTGCCGATGACCGACGCGACGGAGAGAAGGTCGCGAAGCTCCGCGGGCAGACGTCCGATCCGTTTCTCCACCGCCATCTGAATCGTCGCGGGAAGCGTGTCGGCCGCCAGGGCCGCTTCGGCAGACAGGTTCCACGCGTCGCTGTGATCTTTGGCGATGCCGCCAGAGTCCACGAGCGATCGGACGAGCTCTTTCGTGAAGAACGGATTACCCTCGCTCGCGCGATGCAGTTTCCGCACCAGCGTTTCGGCGACGCCCATCCCGATGAGCGTTTCAAGAAACGCCTGGTGCTCGGTGACCGAGAGTGGGCCCAGCACGATCGTCAGCGCCCGGCGTTCCCCCTGGAACGCCTCGATCAGCCGATTGAGCGGGTGCCGCGAGTGAGTCTCTGTCGTCCGGTAGGTCCCCACGACCAGTATCGGCGCCGACCCGAGGCGCCGAACGAGGTAGTCGAGCGCTTCGAGGGACACTTCAGCCGCATGCAGGTCCTCGAGACACAGGACGAGCGGGCGGTCGCCCGCGATGCGCGCCAGCGTGCGGGCCAGCAACTCGAAGATCTGGCTGCGGCTCTCCGGAGAATGCGCCACCCGCTGACCGGTCAGGGCGCCGCTTCCTGCCGCAGCGCGGATTTCCGGAACCTCGCCGAGCATGGGAAACAACGCCACGAGTTCGGGCGCCAGGTCCGACAGATCGGCAGGCGGCGTGCTGCCGTGACCTTTCACGCGGAAGTGCTCCAGGATCAGCTCGAAGAACTCCTGATAGGGCAAGCCGCGGTCGGTGCTGAGCGATCGTCCGTGCAGCACGCGGATCTGTCGCGCGCGCGCGAGATCCTCCAACTCATCGAGCAGGCGTGTCTTGCCGATCCCGGGCTCGCCCCCCACCAGGACGAGCTGACACTCACCGGCGACAGCGGCGTTCAGCCGATGCTGCAGCTGTGTCTGCTCACGCTGCCGTCCGATGAATGGCGCCTGCGGCGGCTTCGACCCGTCGGTCGTCCGCGTCAGGTCGCTCACCATCCGCGTGCGGTCGCTGTCGCGCATGGCCGCGCGGTACCGGGTCAGCGCCTGCGCGACATCTCCTGCGCGTTGCGGACGCTGTGCCGCGTCCTTCGACAGGCACGCCAGGATGATCTCTTCCAGAGGTTCGTCAATCGGCGCCCCAAGGGCACGCGGCGACTGGGGAAACTCGTGAACGATCCTATACACCACCGTCTGGGCTTCCCCGGAGAACGGCGGCTCTCCGACGACGCACTCGTACAACACGGTTCCGAGGGCGTAGATGTCGGAGCGGCCGTCGATCCCGCGGCCGCTGATCTGTTCGGGACTCAAATAGCCGACGGTGCCCAGCAGCATGCCCGTACGCGTCATGCGCGTGTCGCTGGCGACGCGGGCGAGGCCGAAGTCCATGACCCGCACGCGCAGGCCCGACCCCTCGCGCGTCACCATGATGTTCTCGGGCTTGATATCGCGGTGCACGACCCCTCGCCCGTGGCTGTAATCGAGGGCGTCGGCCACCTGAATGCCGATGTCCGCGATCTCGCCGAGGCTCGTGTTTTCCTTCAGAAACGCGCGGAGATTCGTGCCTGCGACGAGCGCCATCACGAAGAACAACGCGCCGTCGTGCCGTCCGAAGTCATAGATCGGCACGACGGATGGGTGATCCATCTGCGCGACGAGCTGCGCCTCGCGTTCGAAGCGCTGCTCCGCATCCGCACTCAGCTGGGATGGCGGAATGAGCTTGACCGCGACATCGCGGTTCAATCGGGGATCGCGGGCGCGGTAGACGACCCCCATGCCGCCGCGGCCGAGTTCCGACACGATCTCGTACCGATTCGCGAGGCGCTGTCCGATCATGTGTGCATGGGCGAGAGGAGCCTGTATTCTATCCGCTTTCACGGGGCGCACTGCAATCGCTGATCTCTGATCGCTCATCGCTCATCTCAAAGCAAATCCCTGTTCCCACATCGCGGATCTCCAAGCAAAGGGATGCGGGATTGGGGATTGTTCCTGAGATCGGCGGTGGACGTGCGGATGGCGCGCGGCGCCGCGACGTGCTCGTGCACATCCTGCGCCAGCACCTGCGGCCGGCGCTGATCGGCGTCGCGCTTGGTCTGGCCGGGGCGCCCGGGCTCGCCAGATTTCTCGAGAGCCTGGTGTACAGCGTCGGCGCCACCGATCCGCTGACGCTGCTCGCGATGGGGCTCACCCCTCATGGTCGCGGTGGCGGCCTGCTG
>JBPPMH010000156.1:0-40210 GCA_051305945.1 Gemmatimonadaceae bacterium | reverse complement strand
GTGACGGGAAGTGTGGAGTTGCCGGAGGGGATGGAGATGGTGATGCCCGGGGACAACGTGCAGATGACGATCGAGCTGATCACGCCGATCGCGATGGACGAGGGGCTGCGGTTCGCCATTCGCGAGGGTGGCAGAACCGTCGGTGCAGGCGTCGTCACCAAGATCATCAAGTAGGGAGAAGCAGTAGGGAGAAGCAGTAGGGAGAAGCAGTAGGGAGAAGCGCTGCGAGCTGCCAGCTAGAAGCTGCCAGCGACCAGCAAAGCGGAACCAGGGGTTAAAGGCAGTTACCAACAGCCAATAGCCAATAGCCAATAGCTGGAGTTCAAATGGCCGGAAGAATCAGAATTCGACTCAAGGCATTCGACCACGCGGTGATCGACACCGCGGCGGCCGACATCGTTCGCACCGCCGAGAAGACCGGCGCGTCGGTGTCGGGGCCGATCCCGCTGCCCACGAAGACGCAGCGGTGGACGGTGCTTCGCTCGCCGCACGTCGACAAGAAGTCGCGTGAGCAGTTCGAGCTGAAGACGCACAAGCGCGTGATCGACATTCTCGATTCGAAGGTGCAGACCGTGGACGCGCTGACGAAGCTGGATCTGCCCGCCGGCGTGGACGTCGAAATCAAAGTGGAGTAGCTGGTAATGATTGGAATCATAGGTCGCAAAATCGGGATGACGCACATCTTCAACGAGCAGGGGCAGCAGGTGCCCGTGACCGTCGTCGAGGCCGCGCCGAACCCGGTAGTTCAGGTCACCGAGAAGGAGAAGGCCGGCTTCGCCGCCGTCCAGCTCGGCTTCGGCGAGCAGCGGCTCGCGCGCGAGTCGAAGGGACGCGAGCGGACGCCGCGCGGACGCCGCGCATCCAAGGCCGCCGTGGGGCACGCCGCGAAGGCGAACCTGCAGGCGCCGCCCAAGGTGCTGCGCACTTTCCGGCTCGATGACGCGCAGGGGAAGGATCCCGAGATCCCGACGTACAATGTCGGCGACACGATCACGGTCGAGCTGTTCGCGCCCGGCGATCAGGTGAAGGTGACGGGCACGAGCAAGGGCCGCGGATTCCAGGGCGTAGTCAAGCGCTACAACTTCGCCGGCGGACCGAACACGCACGGCAACACCAAGCACCGCCGTCCCGGATCCATCGGACCCGGCACCGATCCTTCCCGCGTCATCAAGGGGAAGAAGATGCCGGGGCACTACGGCGCCGCGCGCCACACGCAGACGCACCTCCGGGTCGAGAAGGTGGACGCGGAGCGCAACCTCATCTACATCCGCGGCGCGGTCGCCGGTCCCACGAACGGGATCGTCACTGTCCGCAAGCAAGGCTGAGCGAGATGCCAGAGTCCACCAAATTCAGCGCGACGAGCTACACCGCGGCGGGCAAGGCCCAGCAGCAGGTGACGCTTCCGGGCGATCTGTTCGACGGCACCGTCAACATGCCGGTGATGCACCAGGCCGTTAAGGCGTATCTGGCCAATCGCCGTCAGGGGAACGCCGCGACCAAGACGCGCGGCTTCGTCATCGGCGGCAACCAGAAGCCGTGGAAGCAGAAGGGAACGGGACGCGCGCGCGCGGGCTCGCGTCGCGCGCCGACGTTCGTCGGCGGCGGCACGGTGTTCGGACCCACGCCCCGCAGCTACGCCGAGTACGTGCCGCGCCAGGTGCGCGCGCTCGCCAGGAAGAGCGCGCTCAACGCGCGGGCCCGGGAGAACGCGATCCTCGTCATCGAGCCGCTGGACTTCGACGCGCCGAAGACGAACCGCATGCGCGACCTGCTCGCCTCGCTCGGAGTGGACGGCAGCAAGGTGCTGCTCCTTACGGACGGTGCGAAGCCGAACGTGTACTTGAGCGGCCGCAACATTCCGTGGGCGCACGTGCTGCCGTACAGCGACGTGTCGACGTACCACATCCTCTGGTCGGATGTCGTCGTCATCGAGTCGTCGGCGCTCGGCGGCGAGCTGGAGCGCTCGGAGGATCAGGCCGCGCCGGTCCGGCGCACGGTGAAGAAGCCTGCCGCGAAGGCGAAGTCGGCCGAGAAGGCGCCGCGGAAGGCAGCCAAGAAAAAGGCTCCCGCCGCGCGCAAGAGCGCGGAGAAGAGCAGCGGCTCCAAGGCGGCGAAGGCCGCGCGGTCCCCGGCCAAGCGGGCGACGGCGTCGGCAGCCGGCGGGAAGACCGCCAAGAAGACGGCGCCGAAGAAGTCGGCCGCCAAGAAGAAGTCCGCACCGAAGAAGAAGGGGAGATAAGCGATGTCGACAGTTCACCGCACGATCGTGCGGCCGGTGGTCACAGAGAAGAGTTCCGCGGCCTACCAGAATCGCGGCGAGTACACGTTCGAGGTGGCTTCGGGCGCGAACAAGAACGCGATCAGGACCGCGATCGAGTCGCTCTTCGGCGTGAAGGTGACCGGCGTCTGGACGTCGAATCGCCGCGGCAAGACGCGGCGCGTCGGAACGACGACGGGCCGCCGCCCGCACTGGAAAAAAGCAATCGTGACGCTCAAAGAGGGTGACACGATCGAAATCTTCGAGGGTTAAGCGATGCCCGTTCGTCAGTTCAAGCCCGTCACCAAGAGTTCGCGCTTCCGCTCGGTCCCCGACTTCAAGGAGATCACGCGCACGGAGCCCGAGAAGTCGCTGCTCGAGCCGCTCAAGAAGAGCGGCGGGCGCGACAATCACGGGCACATCTCGATGCGCCGCCGCGGCGGCGGCCACAAGCGGATGTACCGCAAGATCGACTTCAAGCGGAACCGCTTCGGCATGCCCGCGACGGTCGAGCACATCGAGTACGATCCGAACCGCTCGGCGCGGATCGCGCTCGTTTCGTACGAGGACGGCGAGAAGCGCTACATCATCCACCCGCGCGGTCTGGCGGTGGGCGACAAGGTCGTGTCCGGCCCTGGGTCCGACATCCGCATCGGCAACGCGTTGCCGCTCCGCGAGGTCCCGCTCGGCACCGACGTGCACAATGTGGAGCTGCTCCCTGGCCGCGGCGGCCAGATGGCGCGCTCGGCCGGCACGTCGCTGCAGGTGGTGGCGAAGGAAGGCGAGTACGTGACGCTGCGCATGGCGTCGACCGAGATGCGGCTGGTGCACGGCAACTGCCTGGGCACGATCGGCACGGTCGGTAACGCGGAGCACGAGCTTTTGTCGCACGGCAAGGCGGGGCACTCGCGCTGGAAGGGGCGCCGCCCAAAGGTGCGCGGCGAAGTCATGAACCCGGTGGATCACCCGCACGGCGGACGCACGAGAGGCGGTCGCAACGTGGTGAGTCCGTGGGGCAAGAAGGAAGGCGTGAAGACGCGCAACAAGAAGAAGCCGTCACAGCGCCTGATCATCCGTGGCCGGAAGCGCGGCAAAGCAACACAGAGCTAGCAGCTAGCGGCTAGCAGCTAAACACAAACTCGGTCTAGAGAATGGCGAGAAGCGTAAAGAAGGGCCCATATGTCGTCGAATCGCTCGTCGCGAAAGTGGACGCGATGAACGAGCGCAACGAGAAAAAGGTGATCAAGACGTGGTCGCGCGCGAGCACGATCATCCCTGATTTCGTCGGGCACACGTTCGCCGTGCACAACGGCAACAAGTTCATCCCGGTGTACGTGACCGAGAACATGGTCGGCCACAAGCTCGGCGAGTTCGCGCCGACGCGGCTGTTCCGTGGTCACACGGGCGCGAACAAGTCGGTGGACAAGAAGGCGGGTGGTGTTCCGGCCGCGAGAGGCGGCCCGGGCGGCGGGCCGGGAGCGCCGAGATAATGGAGACCCGTGCCATCCAGCGCACCACGCGCCAGTCGCCGTACAAGATGCGTCTCGTGATCGATCAGATCCGGGGCAAGAACGTCAACGAAGCGCTCGCGATCCTCAAGTTCTCCAAGAAGCACGCGGCCAAGCAGATCGAGAAGGTGCTGAGCTCGGCCGTGGCCAACGCGGAGTACAAGGCGCGCGAGGACAACGAGTCGCTCGACGTGGACACGCTGTACGTGAAGCACGCGATCGTGAACGAAGGGCCGAAGCTCAAGCGGTTCATGCCGGCGGCGCAGGGTCGCGCCACGCCGATCGAGAAGCGCACGAGCCACGTCGAGATCGTCGTGGCCGCCAAGGAAGCGAAGAAGCGAGGCAACAAGTAATGGGACAGAAAGTACATCCTACCGGATTCCGTCTCGGGATCTCCAAGGACTGGCGCTCGCGCTGGTTCGCGAAGAAGGATTTCCCGGCTCTTCTCAAGGAAGACGAGCTGCTGCGGACGTATCTGAAGACGCGACTCGGCCACGCCGCGATCGCCGACATTCAGATCGACCGCAAGCCGGGCAAGGTCGTGGTGACGATCCACACGGGCCGCCCGGGCGTCGTCATCGGCAAGAAGGGAACGGAAGTCGACAAGCTGCGCGACGAGCTCGCGCAGCTCACCGGCAAGGAAGTCGGCGTCAACGTCGAGGAGATCAAGCGACCCGAGCTGAGCGCCCAGCTGGTGGCGGACAACATCGCCAACCAGCTCGCGCAGCGCGTCTCGTTCCGCCGCGCGATGAAGCGCGCGGTGCAGAGCGCGATGCGGATGGGCGCCGGCGGGATCAAGATCAAGTGCGGCGGCCGCCTGGGCGGCGCCGAGATCGCGCGCGTCGAGGGCTACCACGAGGGTCGTGTGCCCCTTCACACGCTGCGGGCCGACATCGACTACGCCACGTCCACGGCGAAGACGACGTTCGGCACGATCGGCGTCAAGGTCTGGCTGTACAAGGGCGAGATCGTGGAAGACCGTCGCGGCAAGACTTACTCAACCGGCGTGTAGGGGTAGAGCGAGATGCTGAGTCCGAAGCGGGTCAAGTTCCGCAAAATGTTCAAGGGTCGCACGCGCGGTCACGCGACGCGCGGCTCCAAGGTGTCGTTCGGCCAGTTCGGCCTGCAGGCGCTCGAGCCCGGCTGGGTCTCGAACCGGCAGATCGAGGCCGCCCGTGTCGCGCTCACGCGCCACATCAAGCGCGGCGGCAAGGTCTGGATCCGGATCTTCCCGGACAAGCCGATCACGAAGAAGCCGGCCGAGACGAGAATGGGTAAGGGCAAGGGCTCGCCGGAAGGCTGGGTGGCGGTGGTGAAGCCCGGGCGGGTGATGTTCGAGCTCGAGGGCGTGACGCCGGAGATCGCCCAGAAGGCGATGGCTCTGGCGGCCGCAAAGCTGAGCGTGAAGACCAAGTTCGTGGTACGCGAGGAGGCGCACACAGATGCAGGCAAGTGACATTCGCGAGCTGAGCGAGGCGGACGTCCGCGCGCGCATCGGGGAGCTGGAAGAGGAGCTGTTCCGCCTGAGGTTCCGCTCCGCTACCGAGACGCTCGAGTCGCCGCTCAAGCTGCGCCTCATCCGCAAGGACATCGCAAGGCTCAACACGGTGCTCCGCGAGAAGCAGCTCGCGGCTCCGAAACAAGGTTCCGGTGCGCTGGCTTCACGGTCCAAGAGACCGGCGAAGCGCGCGCGCCGCTAGCAAGGGGCTGGAGAGAGAATGGCAGAGATGACGGGGAGTCGTACGGAAGTCCGGAACGCGCGGAAGACGCGCATCGGACAGGTCGTGAGCGACAAGATGCAGAAGACGGTGGTCGTAGCGATCGAGCGCCGCGTTCCGCATCCGGTGTACGGCAAGATGGTGACTCGCACCCGCCGGCTTAAGGCGCACGACGAGCAGAACGAGGCGAAGACCGGCGACACGGTGCGCATCATGGAGACGCGCCCGCTGTCGAAGGACAAGCGCTGGCGGCTGGTGGAGATAGTGGAGCGGGCTAGGTAGTGACTAGTGACTAGTGACTAGTCACTACAACGTCGGAATAACGAGACAGTGAAATGATCCAGCAGGAATCGATGGTCAAGGTGGCGGACAACTCGGGCGCGAAGGACGCGCTGGTTATCCGCGTGCTCGGTGGAACCAGGCGGCGGTACGCCGGCCTGGGCGACACCGTTATCGTGGCCGTCAAGAACGCACTACCCAATGGGACGGTGAAGAAGTCGGAGGTGGCGCGCGCGGTCGTCGTGCGCACCGCCAAGGAAACGCGCCGGAAGGACGGCTCGTACATCCGCTTCGACGAAAATGCCGTCGTGATCATCAACGAGACCGGCGAGCCGAGAGCCACGCGCATCTTCGGGCCGGTCGCCCGGGAGCTGCGCGAGAAAAAGTACATGAAGATCGTCTCGCTGGCGCCAGAGGTTCTGTAAATGAGAGTGCTCAAGCATCGCCGGACGCTGAAGGACAAGAACCGCATTCGCCACGAGCGGAACGCGGAGCGCTTCAGGATCCACGTGTCCAAGGGCGACACTGTGCGCGTCATGCGCGGCGAGGAGAAAGGCAAGGAAGGCAAAGTGGCGCGCGTGTTCCTGAAGACGGGACGCGTCATCGTGGAAGGCGTGAACATGGTCAAGAAGCACAGACGGGCGACCAAGCCGGAGGAGCAGAGCGAGATCATCGAGATGCCCGCGCCGGTGCATGCGTCCAACCTGATGCTGCTGGACCCGAAGACGGGAAGCCCGACGCGCACGCGCGCGCGGGTGGATTCCGACGGAACGAAGGAGCGTCTGAGCGTGAAGAGCGGGGACTCCATCCCGCGCACGCGCTGACGCACACGGAGCGATAGAGAATGGCTGAGACCAAAGAGAAGAAAGCGGGCGCCAAGGCCGCGCCGAAGGGCGCGGAAGGCGGCAAGAGCAAGGGCAAGGGCCAGCAGAAGGGCGATGGCGTCCAGGTGCAGGCCGAGCACGCGGGCGCGGGTCTGCCCGTACCGCCGCCCAGGCTCAAGCTCCAGTACGCGTCGGCGATCCGCGAGCGCTTGATGTCGCAGTTCGGCTTCACCAACGTCCACCAGGTGCCGACGGTCTCGAAGATCGTCGTGAACTGCGGCGTGGGCGAAGCGACGAAGAACGCCAAGGTGCTCGACACGATCGTGTCGGAGCTGGCGATCATCACCGGGCAGCGGCCCGTCCGCCGCAAGGCCAAGAAGTCGATCGCGAACTTCGGGCTGCGCGAAGGGCAGGAGATCGGCGCCTCGGTGACGCTGCGGGGCGCGCGGATGTGGGAGTTCCTCGACCGTCTGATCACGGTGGCGATTCCGCGGGTGCGCGACTTCCGCGGCCTGCCGACGCGCGGCTTCGACGGACGCGGGAACTACACGTTCGGCGTGAAGGAGCAGATGATCTTCCCGGAGATCAACTACGACATGGTGGACAAGGTTCACGGAATGGACATCACGTTCGTCACGACGACGAACCGCGACGACGTCGCGGTCGCGCTGCTGCGGCAGCTCGGGATTCCGTTCAAGGGCGACGACAGGGCGGCGGCAAACAAACAGCTAGCAGCTAGCAGCTAGCAGCGAACAACAGAGATCATATGGCTCCGAAATCACTCGTAGAAAAGACCAAACTGAAGCCAAAGTTCAAAGTGCGGCTTCGCAGACGCTGCAACCGTTGCGGGCGCGCGAGAGCGCCGCTGCGCCGGTTCGGCATCTGCCGCATCTGCTTCAGGGAAATGGCGCTGGCGGGGTTCATCCCCGGCGTGCGCAAGGCCAGTTGGTAGGAACAGGGCTATTGGCTCTTGGCTCTTAGCTAGCCAACAGCCAACAGCTAATAGCTAATAGCTACGTAATCACACAGGGACAGATCAGATGAGCATGACCGACCCGATCGCCGACATGTTGACGCGGATCCGCAACGCCTGCGGATCGAAGCACCGCCGCGTGGACATGCCGGCCTCGAAGGTAAAAGTGGAGATCGCGCGGATCCTGAAGGAGAACAACTTCATTCAGGACTACCGCATGCTCGAGGACGACAAGGGCAAGCCGACGCTGCGCGTGGTTCTGAAGTACGCGCACGGCGGGCAGCCGGTCATCCGCGAGCTGAAGCGCGTGTCGTCGCCGGGGCTGCGAAAGTACGTCGGCTGCGGCGAGATCCCACGCGTCCGCAACGGGCTGGGCATGGCAATCCTGAGCACGTCGCAGGGCGTGATGTCCGACCAGCAGGCGAGAAAGTCGAACACCGGTGGCGAGCTGCTCGCCGTGGTCTGGTAGGGGAATAGTCATGTCACGCATTGGAAAGCTGCCGATCGAGATCCCGAAGGGCGTCACCGTCACCGTCGAAGGCAACACGGTCAAGGTGAAGGGCCCGCGCGGCGAGCTCTCGCGCACGATCAACTCCGAGCTCAGCGTCGAGATGAAGGACGACACGGTCGTCGTGAATCGTCCGTCCGACGAGCCGGGGCACAAGGCGCTGCACGGGCTCAGCCGCACGCTGGTGGCGAACATGGTGGAAGGTGCCACCAAGGGCTTCCAGAAGACGCTCGACATCGTCGGCGTCGGGTATCGCGCCGAGGCACGGCCGTACGGCCTGCAGCTCGCGCTCGGCTACTCGCACCCGATCGAGTACAAGGCGCCGGCTGGAATCAAGCTCAGCGCGCCGCAGCCGACGCAGATCATCGTGGACGGCGCGAACAAGGAAGTGGTCGGCCAGGTGGCCGCGGAGATTCGCAGTCTCCGCCCGCCCGAGCCGTACAAGGGCAAGGGAATCAAGTACGCCGGCGAGCAAATCCGCCGCAAAGCCGGTAAGGCAGGGAGCAAGTAATGGCCAGAATTCGTGGTTTGCGCTCGCGTGAAGGTCGCCGGCTCCGCCGGCACCAGCGCGTCCGCAAGAAGGTGAGCGGCACCGCCGAGCGTCCGCGTCTGGTCGTGCACCGCTCGTTGAAGCACATCTACGCGCAGCTCGTGGACGACACGGCGCAGCGCACGCTCGCCACCGTGTCCGATCAGGCGCTCGAGGGGAAGAAGAGCGAGCGGTCGGTCGAGGTCGGCAAGCTGATCGCGAGAAAAGCAAAGGAAGCCGGTTTTACGAAGGTGGTCTTCGATCGCTCCGGCTACAAATACCATGGTCGCGTCAAGGGCGTGGCCGACGGCGCCCGCGAAGCGGGCCTGGAGTTTTAGAGATGGCTGAGAACGAAGAGGTGGGCGCGGAAGTCGCGCGCTCCGACAACACGACGCCTGAATCGAGCCCGCCTTCGCCGGAGTCCACGGATACCAGCGTAGAGGCGGTCGTCGAGCGCCCGGTCCGAGGCGGCAGCGCGCGCGGTGGTGGCGGCGGCGCGGGCAGAGGTCGCGGCGGTCAGGGTGGCGGAGGCCGTGGTGGTCCGGGCGGCGGGCGCGGCGGACCCGGTGGCGGGCGCGGCGGACCGGGCGGCAAGCGCGGCGACAAGGACGCGCGCGACGGCGGCAGCGATCTCGTCGAGAACGTGATCGCCATCAACCGCGTGGCCAAGGTCGTGAAGGGCGGACGGCGCTTCTCGTTCAACGCGCTGGTCGCGGTGGGCGACGGGCAGGGCAAGGTCGGATTCGCGACGGGCAAGGCCAACGAAGTGTCGGAAGCGGTGCGCAAGGCGGTGGATTCCGCGCGCAAGCGCATGGCGCCGGTGGCCCGCACGGGTGGAACGATCCCGCACGAGGTGGTGGGTGAGCACGGCGCCGGCAAGGTGCTGATGCGTCCCGCCGCGCCGGGCGCGGGCGTGATCGCCGGTGGCGCGGTACGCGCGGTCATGGAATGCGCGGGCATCACCGACATTCTCACCAAGAGCCTCGGCTCGACGAACCCGCACAACATGGTGCTGGCGGCGCTCGACGGGCTGCAGCAGCTCACGACGGTGGAACAGATTGCGCGCGAGCGCGGCGTCGAGGTCAGCTCGCTGCCGTACCGCTCGAGAGCGAAAGTGAAGGAGACGGTCTAATGGCACGCACCCACGTATGGCACCCGACGCGCGGACCCAAGCGCACCGAGCCCAACACGCTCACGTCCGGCTCGGTTCGCATCGAGCAGGTCCGTAGCGGCATTGGCCATTCCTGGCGCATGCGGCGCACGCTGGAGGCGCTCGGCCTCAAGCACCACCAGGACGTGGTGGTGCACAAGGATTCGCCTTCGCTGCGCGGACAGCTGAAACACGTGCGTCACCTGATCAAGGTCACGCCGGTGAAAGAGGAAGAGAAATGAGCGACAAGATCGGGCTGCACAATCTGGTTCCGGCGCCGGGCTCGCACCGTAACCGCAAGCGCATCGGCCGCGGCCCCGGCTCGGGTACGGGCAAGACGTCCGGCAAAGGCCACAAGGGCATCAAGGCGCGCGCGGGCCACCACGGCCCGGGCGGCGGCAAGCCGCACTTCGAGGGTGGCCAGATGCCCATGTCGCGCCGGCTGCCGAAGCGCGGCTTCACCAATCCGTTTCGCACGGAGCATCAGGTCGTGCGCCTCAGCGACCTCGAGCACGTGAGCGGGAAGGAAGTCACGGCGGAGTCGCTCGCGGAAGCGGGGCTGATTCGCGCGGGCAAGGGTCCGGCGAAGCTGCTCGCGAACGGCGAAGTGAAGCAGGCACTGACGGTTCGCGGCGTGAAGATGAGCGACGGCGCTCGCGAGAAAATCCTGGCGGCCGGGGGCCGCGTAGAGGACTGACATGGCACAACCGAACGCGGCGGCAGCGGTAGCGAACATCTACCGGACACCGGAGCTGTGGCAGAAGATCAGCTTCACGTTCCTGTGTCTGCTGCTCTACCGTGTGGGCGCGCACATCACGGCGCCGGGCATCGACGTCATCGCGCTCACTGACTTCTTCGCCAACCGCGGCGGAGCGGGGCTGCTCGGCCTGTACGACCTGTTCGTGGGCGGCGGTCTCTCCCGCGCGACGGTGTTCGCCCTCGGCATCATGCCGTACATCTCGGCCAGCATCTTCATGCAGATCGCCGCGGCGGTAGTGCCGACGATCGAGAAGCTGAACAAGGACGAAGAGGGCCGGAAGAAGGTCAATCAGTGGACGCGGTACCTGACCGTCGCGCTCGCGGTCGTCCAGGCGTACGGCTTCGCGCTGTTCACGCAGTCGCTCGAGGGCGCGGTAGCGAACCCGGGCTTCGCGTTCACGGTGCAGATGGTGCTCTTCCTCACGACCGGTGCCGTGTTCGTCATGTGGCTCGGCGAGCAGATCACCGAGCGCGGACTGGGCAACGGCGCCAGCCTCCTGATCTTCTTCTCGATCGTGGAGCGGTTCTGGCCGGGCATCTTCTCGACGCTGCGGTTCGTGAGCACGGGCGTAGTCGGGCCCTTCTCGCTGATCGTGCTCGCCCTGATCATGCTGGCCGTGGTCGCCGGCACGGTGGCCATCACCATGGCCGCGCGCCGCATCATGATCCAGATCCCGCAGCGCACGATGGCGCGCGGCAGGATGCGCGAGGCCACCAAGAACTTCATCCCGCTCCGCGTCAACGCGTCGGGCGTCATGCCGATCATCTTCGCGCAGTCGGTGATCGTGGTGCCGGGCGCGTTCGCGCAGTTCAGCTCGAACCCGACGGCGCAGCGGATCTCCGAGATGCTGAGCCCGGGGACGTGGATGTACTACATCCTGTCCGTCGTGCTGATCGTCACGTTCACGTACTTCTACACGGCAATCATCTTCAATCCGGTGGACCTGTCGGAGAACCTGAAGAAGCAGGGCGGGTTCATCCCGGGCGTGAAGCCGGGCTCCAAGACGGCGGACTACATCGATCATGTGATGTCGCGGATCACCTTCCCCGGCGCGCTATTCCTGGCGTTCATCGCGCTGCTGCCGGTGTTCCTCGCCGACATGATCAACGTGCCGTTCCAGTTCGGCGGGACGTCGCTGCTGATCGTGGTGGGTGTCGCGCTGGATACGCTGACGCAGATGCAGCAGCACCTGCTGCTGCGGAAGTACGATGGGTTCATGAAGAAAGGACGCGTGCGGTTCCGCGGGCGCGCTCCCGGCGGCGCGTTCTAGGTTTTCGGTTGCGTAATGCGCGCGTCGGCAGCGGTTCCGGGTCCCGCTCCGGCGGCTAGCTTCGCTCGGTCGGAGCCGCGAACTGCGCGTCTCCTCGGTCGCTCAGACGCCGCCTGCGGGGACCCGGCAACCGCAGCCGACCCAGGCATCGAAACCGATGCTAGAACGCGCCGACGGAGCGCTTCCGGCTCCAACCTTGCGCGGGCAAAGAGCCAACAGCCAATAGCCAACAGCCAATAGCCAACAGCCAAGAGCTTCCTTCGTGATTCTACTACTCCTAGGCCCACCCGGCGCAGGCAAAGGCACGCAGGGCGAGCTACTCGCCAAAGAGCTCGGCATCCCCAAGATCGCGACGGGCGACGTGCTGCGCGCGGCGGTGCGCGACGGGACGAAGCTCGGCAAGGAAGCCAAGAGCTACATGGACCGCGGCGACCTCGTGCCCGACGAAGTCATACTCGGGATCATGCGGGAGAAGTTCGAGGGCGACGAGACCAGGAATGGAGCCATACTCGACGGCGTCGTGCGGACGGTGCCGCAGGCGCACGGGCTCGGCGTAATGCTGGCCAAGCTGGGCCGCGGAGTGGACAAGGTGCTGCTGTTCGACATAGACGACGAGAAGCTCGTGGCCCGGTTGAGCTCGCGCACGGTATGTGAGAAGTGCCAGCACCCGTTTAGGGACCCCGAACCGGGCACGACGTGCGACAAGTGCGGCGGCACGCTCGTGCGCCGCCAGGACGACGAGCCGGACGCGGTTCGCAACCGGCTGCGCGTGTACAAGGAGCAAACGGCTCCGGTGATCGAGTGGTACGAGGATCGGAAAGAGGCGCTGCTGAAGATCGACGCGGACGGCAGTCTGGAAGAAGTGCTGCAGCGCGCGCTCGAGGCTCTGAAGAAAGAGTGATCCAGCTCAAGTCGGTCCGCGAGATCGACCGGATGGCGCAGGGCGGGGCGATTCTCGCCGCCGCGCGGGACGTGCTCGAGAAGGCGGTCAGGCCGGGAGTCAGCACGCTGGAGCTCGACCGGATCGCGGAGGACTTCATCCGCTCCAACCCCGGCGCGAAGCCGTCGTTCAAGGGGCTGTACGGCTTTCCCGGCAGCATCTGCGCCTCGATCAACAACGAGATCGTGCACGGAATCCCGTCGAAGAAGCGGGTGCTACGCGAGGGCGACATCGTGTCGATCGACATCGGCGTGCTGTTCGAGGGCTACCACACCGACTCGGCAACGACGGTCGCCGTCGGCGACATCCCGGAGGAGTCCGCGCGCCTGATGGCCGCCACGAAACGCGCGCTCGCGGCGGGCGTCGCCGCGGCCCGCTTCGGCAATCACATCGGGGACATCGGCGCCGCGGTGCAAGCCGTCGTCGAGAGCGAAGGCTTCTCAGTCGTGAAGGACCTCGTGGGACACGGCATCGGTGAGAGCTTTCACGAGGAGCCGCAGGTGCCGAACTTCGGCAAGCCGCAGCGCGGGACGCGGTTGGTGCCGGGACTCACCATCGCGATCGAGCCGATGGTGAACGCGGGGAGGGCGGACACGCGCACGATGCCGGACAAGTGGACGATCGTCACGGTGGACGGCTCGCGCTCGGCGCACTTCGAGCACACCGTCGCGATCACCGAGAACGGCCCGCGCGTGCTTACTGAGTCAGCGCCGACTCCACTCTAGCCGCGACTTTCGCCGCGATCTCCGACACGCGGCGCACGATCTCCGCGGTCTGATCGTTCAATCGCTTTGCCACGGCCTTGTCGGTGATGGACGTGGCGTTGATTCGCACGTTGTAGGACGCGGCCTTGCAGCCGGCCTCCGCGAGCAGCGCCGCGACCCCGGCATCCGATACGGCGTTCGTGTTTCCGCGCTCGGCCGCGGCCAGCGCGAGCTCCGCGACTTCTGCACATGCGCGCGCGGTTTCCAGAGGCACGTCCGCCGCCTTCGTCAGCGCAACCTGGATCGCATCGTCCCGCGCCGCTTTGTCCGCGTCGCTCTCCTTCGGCAGGCCATACGCGGTCGATACTTCGGTGTACGCGTCCGCGTCGCGCTTGACGAGAGAAGACAGAGTGTTGCCGAGTGAGGCCGCGCGGATCGCCAGCTCCTTCATCTCGGCTTCGGCAGGCGCGTACCTCTTCTTGCCGATGGTGAGTCCCGCGACCATCTGGGCCAGCGCCGCGCCGAGAGCGCCCGCGTGCGCGGCGACGCTGCCGCCGCCGGGCGCCGGGGCGGACGAAGCCACCGCGCCCAGAAAACCGCTGATGCTCTCGCCTCCCGAGGCGTGCTCCCGCACGCGCGCCTCGAGAACCTGCTCGGTCGTGAACTGCGCCAGCTGGAGATGGTGCGCCGCGGTCTCGAACAGCGCCCGCTCCGGCACGAGCCCGACGATCTCGCTCCATGTCACCGGCACGCCCTGCGCCTGCGCCTCCAGCCGGATGAAGTCGAATACGCGATGCACCGGCGTCTGCGTGGTGTCCACGAGGTTCATCGAGACCTGCGCCTGGCCGTCCACTTCGAGGCCGAGCCCTTTCACGAAGCGGAATCCGCCGGACGAACCGCGTACCGATTTCGCGATCTTCTTCGCCAAGGGCAGGTTCGACGCCGGGCCGAGATACACGTTGTACGCGACGAGAAACGGTCGCGCGCCGATGGCGACGGCGCCAAAAGTGGGATGGCAGCGGTTGGGGCCGAAGTCGGGTTCGCGCTCCGGATTGGTGCCGATCTCGGCAAGCAGGCACTCGAACTGGCCGCGCCGCACGTCGGCGAGATTCTCGCGCGTCGGCCGCGTGGCCGCGCGCTCGTACAGAAAGACGGGGATCTCCAGCTCGCGCCCCACGCGCGCGCCGAGCGCGCGCGCCAGCGCGACGCAGTCTTCCATCGTCGTGCCTTCGAGCGGGATGAACGGCACCACGTCCGTGGCGCCCATGCGCGGGTGCTCGCCGGTGTGCTTCGTAAGGTCGATGCGGTCGCGCGCCTCGCGGATGCCGGCAAACGCGGCATCGACAGCCGCGTCGAGCGGGGCGACGAACGTGATCACCGAGCGATTGTGCGAGTCGTCGGAGGAGACGTCGAGCAGCGCCACGCCTTCAACGGACGCGATGGCCGCGCGGATCGCTTCGATTACCTCAGGGCGCCGTCCCTCGGAGAAGTTGGGGACGCATTCGACGAGTTTCATGAGAGCAAGATACAGTGATTAGTGATTAGTGATTAGTGATTAGTGACTAGTTACTGCTCCAGGGCTTCGTCCAAGGTGCGCAGAAGCCATGTGTGCATCGCTTGTCCCCCGGCTACGTACGCGCCAAAGCCGGGAATCGCATCGGTGCCCTGGAGATCGGTGACGAGTCCGCCGGCTTCGCGGATCAGCAGGATCCCGGCGGCCACGTCCCACGGTGCGAGGCCGAGTTCCCAGAAGGCGTCGAAACGGCCGCACGCGGTATCGGCAAGATCCAGGGCGGCGGAGCCGGCGCGGCGGACGCCGGCGGTGCGGCGCGTCACCAGCTCGAACTGCCGGAGAAATTGCGGAAGGTGCTCGAGCTGCTTGAAGGGGAAGCCGGTGCCGATGAGCGCGCGCTCGGGAGCGGTCTCACTCGACACGTGTATCGGGTCGCCGTTCAGAGTCGCGCCGCCGCCCGCGGAGGCGGCGAACAGCTCGCGCGTCTGCACGTTGAGAACCGCGCCGGCGAGCAGGTCGTCGTCATACGCGGCGCCGATGGACACGGCGTAGTGCGGGAAGCCGTGCAGGAAGTTCGTGGTGCCGTCGAGCGGATCGATGATAAACGACAGCCCCCCGGCTGAGACGGCCTCGGGGGAGAACTCCTCGCCAATGATGATCGCGCCGGGGAATTCCTTGCCGAGCACCGACAGGATGTGCTGCTCGGCGTTTCTGTCCACCTCGCTGACGAAATCCGCCGCGCCCTTATGCTCCCATACGAGCGAGGACGAAGTCGGCGCGGCGCTCCGGATGATTTCGCCGGCGCCGAGGGCGGCCGACTGAACGGTGCGCGCGAGGTGGGAGAGCTCAGCGGGATCGAGGCTCACAGGGAAGGCTGGCGGTATGGCGTGTGGATGCGCGAGAGTGAGTACGTCGTGCGTTCAGGTAAGCTAACGCCTAAATTCTCTCCCCAATGTCACGGATCTTCAGCGGGATTCAGCCGTCGGGCGAGCTGCACATCGGCAACTACCTGGGCGCCGTGAAAAACTGGGTCGCGCTGCAGCAGCGGTTCGAGTCGTTCTTCTGCATCGTGGACTACCACGCGATCACCGTCGAGTACGAGCCCGCGCTGCTCCGCGAGCGGACCCGCGACATGGCGATCTCGATTCTGGCGGCGGGTGTCGATCCGGAGCGGTCCGTCCTGTTCGTGCAGTCCGCCGTTCCCGAGCACACCGAGCTGGCGTGGATCTTCAACTCCCTCACGCCACTCGGCGAGCTCGAGCGCCAGACGCAGTTCAAGGACAAGTCCAGCAGGCAGGAGAGCATTCCCGTGGGCCTGCTGACGTATCCCGTGCTTCAAGCCGCCGACATCCTGCTGTACAAGGCAGATGTGGTTCCCGTAGGCGAGGACCAACTGCAGCATCTGGAGCTGTCGCGCGAGGTGGCGCGGAAGTGGAATCTGCGCTTCTCGCCGGAGAAGCCCTTCTTTCCAGAGCCGAAAGCCGAGGTCACGCCCACGGCACGCGTCATGGGACTGGACGGCAACGCGAAGATGTCCAAGTCGCTGGGCAACACGGTGGGGCTGCTCGAAGAGCCGGCGGCGATTTGGGAGAAGCTGAGGCCGGCGGTGACGGATCCCGCGCGTGTGCGCCGAACCGATCCCGGCACACCGGAGGTGTGCAACATCTACCACCTGCACAAGGCGTTCAGCCCGCCGGAGACGGTGAAGCACGTCGCGGTGCAGTGCAGCACCGCGGGGTGGGGGTGCATCGACTGCAAGAAGGTGCTGTTCGAGTCCATGAAGAAGGAACTGGATCCGATTCGCGAGCGGGCAGCGGAAATCAGGTCGAATCCGGCCGCAGTCCAGGCGACTCTTCGCGAGGGCGCGGAGAAGGCGCATGCCGTGGCGAAGGAGACGATGCGCGAGGTGAAGGAGCGGATGGGGTTTGGCCCATAGAAGTCTGGCGCGCGAGGCCAAGCGCCTCATAGACCGGATCGCCGAAACCCCACGCGCCGCGGGCACTGAGGGCGAGGCGCGGGCGAGAAAGTTCTGCGCGGACTATCTGACGCGCGCCGGGTTCGCGGTGACGGAAGAAGAGTTCAGTTATTCCGTACTGCCGGGGAGATGGGCGGTGCCGCTGTTCGGCCTCCTCTCGCTGACGTGGTTCGCGGTGCTGGGCGCGTCGTTGGATCGCACCGTACCCGAGCAGACCGTTCGCGCGGGGATGGCCTTTCTGCCGTTGTTGCCGATCCTGTTCCTCGCGGCCAGGAGGATGATGCGTCGCCCGCGGCTCATGCTGCGCCGCGCGCGCAATCTCATCGCTGTTCGGGGCGGAGCGCCGCGGGTCTGGCTGATGGCGCATCTCGATTCCAAATCGCAGCCTGTGCCGATGCTCGTGCGCATCGGCGGGATTCTACTCGCGTCGTCGGCGATGCTGCTGACGATCGTCGCCTCTTTCATTCCGCGCGTGTACGACCTCGGCAACGTGTTCTGGGTGCCGGTGACGATCGCGGGGACCGCGGGCTCGCTGGCGGTACTGCTCTCGACAGTCGGTAACCGCTCGCCGGGGGCTCTGGACAACGCCAGTGGCGTCGCGGCCGCCATGCTCACCGCGGCCAATACCCCGTCCGGAAAGCCCGTTGGCGTTCTGTTGACGAGCGCGGAAGAGCTGGGTCTGGCCGGAGCGTGGGCCTGGGTTCGGGACCAGGCCGGGCGGCACGCGACCGGGCACACGAGATATGCGATAAACTTTGACGGCCTCGACGACGTAGGGGCTCTTACTTGCATGTCCGATGCGGACAACCCGTTTACAGGCTCGCTGCGGCTCGCTGCTTCCGCGAGCGGGAACGACCTGAGGGTGCGGAAGGTTCTGCCAGGAATCATGGTGGATTCGTCCGCGCTGAGCCGGTCCGACTGGGATGCGGTGACGATCAGCAAGGGTAATTTTTCGACGCTCGCCCGCATTCACACTCCGGGTGACAGCCCGGATCGACTCACGGGCACAGGTGTCGCGGATGCGGTCGAGGTGGTCACGAACTTCATGGAAAGAGAGGGCTGAGTGGCGCTGCTAATTCTTGCGATCGTGCTCATCGCATCGTTGATCATGATCCCGTTCGGGCTCCCCGGGCTGTGGGTGATGCTCGGCGCGGCGGTGATTTACGCCTACACGGGTGGCGGAGCGGCGATCAGTACGACTACTCTTGTGCTGGTCGGTCTCCTCGCCGTCATCGCCGAGGTGATCGAGTACGTGCTCTCGGCGCGGTACGTTCGGATCTACGGTGGGTCGCGAAGGGGCGCGTGGGGCGCAATAATCGGCGGAACGATTGGCGCCATAATGGGGGTCCCAATACCTATTATAGGATCGCTGATCGGAGCGTTCGCCGGATCTTTCATCGGGGCGCTCATCGCGGAGCTCGGCGCGGGCGCGGGGAAGATGGATGCGTCGCGCGCCGCTTTCGGCGCGCTGGTGGGAAGGGCCGTGGCAGCGGCCATGAAGGTGGCTATCGGTCTGGGGATTGCGGTCTGGATCTTCTTTGCGGCATGGAGCTGACCAACATGGAAATCGTTCGGGCATGACCGAGCAGCCGCCGGCTTGAGCAGCGCAACACGTGACGGCATAGCCGTCGCGCAGAGCCAGCAGCTCAGCGGAGAGCGGCTAGCCGAGCTTCTCTCCATAATCTCGGAGGCCAACGAGTTCTCCACGGCCGCGGCCTTCCTGGTCGCGCAGTTCGCCGACGTCGCGAGCGCTGCGCGGGGATGCGTGCTCACGATCGATCCGCAGCAGCAGCAGCTGGAGTCGGTCGCGTCCGTCGGCTTCGCGCCCTGTGAGATGCCGGCGGTCTCCATCCCGCTCGCTGAAGACAGGCACCCGCTGGTGGCGGCGACGCTGTGTCTTCGTCCGGTCTCCTGCGGCAGCTCCGACTTGGCCTCCTCCGGAATTCCGTTCGACAGTTGGATCGCCGTGCCGTTCCCCCAGCCCCAGTTCAAAGGCGCGGTCGATTTCGTCCCGGACGACAAGATCGAGTCGCTCGAGCTGAAGTCGTGCTCGGTGCATCTGGCCGCCCCGCGCGAGCGCCGGCGCCGCGCGGGTCACGCGCCGTGCGGCGTCGTCATTCTCGAGGCGCAGCCGGACGACGAGATGATCACGCAGTTGTTTCACGCGGCGTCGCTCGCGGGACCGGTGCTGTCGCGCATGTTCGCGGTGGAGGAGTACCGCCGGTCCGCCGAGCGGCTCGACCAGCAGCGCGACCTCCTGAGCGCGCTGATCAACTCGCTGTCCGATCCGATCATCATCACCAGCTCGACGACCGACATCGTGGTGCAGAACAAGCGCGCCGAGCACCTCCTTTCGATGAAGGAGCGGGACTCCGAGGGGCGCCGCCGCGCTGTCGAGATCAACAATCTCCTGTTCACGTCGCATCTGGCCAAGGCCGCCATGGGCGCGCCCGTCGAGGCGGGCGCGCGCGAGCTCAACATGGTGGACCCGGACGAGGGCGCGGACCTGCTATTCGAGGTCCTGACGCACCGGCTGGAGCCGGACACCGGTATCGAGCCGGGCTCCGTGGTCTCCGTCCTGCGCGACGTCACCGACCTCCGCCGCGCGGCGGGAGAGCTGGAGCGGCAGGTGCAGCGCGCGCTCGTCGCCGAGAAGGACGTCACCCGCGAGCGCGACCGGCTGGACTTGATCCTCGAGAACGTGGCTGACCCGATTCTCGTCACCGACGACCGCTCGAACATCATCCTGATGAACCGGCAGGCCGAGGCGCTCTTCTCGCTGGACGCCACGGACGACAAAGCGTCGGCCGCGACGAGGCGCGAGCGCGCGCAGTCCGTCCGCGCGAACGACACGATGTTCACCACGTTCATCTCCGATTTCACGATCCACCCCGAGCCGTCGCGGCGCGAGGAGATGAGCCTCAGCGTGCCCGACAGCGGCGTCGAGCTTCCCGTGGAAGTGGTATCGGGCAAGATCTTCAACGCCCGCGGCGAGCCGATGGCGATCGTGTCCGTGCTGCACGATCTGACGGAGCAGGCGGAGAATGAGCGCCTGTACCGCGAGCTCAAGACGTTCAGCAGCCAGCTCGAGGACCGCATCCGCGCGGCCACGTCCGATCTGGCCGCGCAGAACGCCCGGCTGCAGTGGCAGTCGCAGGAGCTGGAGAAGGCCAGCCGCTTGAAGTCGGAGTTCCTCGCCAGCATGTCGCACGAGCTACGCACGCCGATCAACGCGCTGATCGGGTACACGGCGCTGATCCTCGACAAAATCTACGGCGCCGTGAACGACCGCCAGGTCGAAGCGCTTCAGCGCATCCACGCTTCGGCGCAGCACCTGCTCCTGCTGATCAACGACATTCTCGATCTCGCCAAGATCGAGGCCGGCCGCATGCCGCTGCATCTCGAGGACGTGGACCTGCGGCACATCCTGCTCGAAGTGACGTCGCAGATGGAGCCGCTGTTCAGGAAGAAGGGACTCGCGTTCTCGTGGGGCATGACCTTGAAAAGCGTGCCCATGCGCACGGACCGCACGAAGGTCAAGCAGATCATGCTCAACCTCTTGTCGAACGCGGTGAAGTTCACGCATCACGGCTCCGTGGTCGTCAAGGCCGAGGCGGCGAACAGGATGGTCAGCATCTCCGTCGCCGACACCGGCATAGGCATCGCCGAGGAGCACCTCGCGGCGATCTGGGAGGATTTCCGGCAGGTGGACCAATCGAGCACGAGGGAGTTCGGGGGAACCGGTCTCGGGCTGAGCATCACCAAGAAGCTCGTCGAGGCGCTGGGAGGTCATGCCGACTTGCGCAGCACCCTCGGCGAGGGCTCGACGTTCACCATCACGCTGCCCCGGGAATCCGAGGTGACCGCGGACGACGAATCGCTGCTCACGACGGGCGAGTCGGTTGTTTTCGTGGGCACGGCGGAAGGACCCACGCGGCCGATCCCCGAGTCCTGAGGCGCGGGGGCGTCACCGCGGCGCGGCCTCGTGCTAGAATACGGGCTGCAGCCATCTCAAACGACACCCAAGAAATGTTTGATTCTGTTCGGCGCACCGTCGTGGTCGTCGGGGCGCAGTGGGGCGACGAAGGCAAGGGCAAGCTCGTGGACGTGCTGGCGGAGCGCGCCGACTGGGTCGTGCGGTATCAGGGCGGCGCGAACGCCGGCCACACCGTACACATCGGCGACGCGACGTTCGTGCTGCATCAGATCCCGAGCGGAATCCTGCACCCGCGCGTGCGGTGCGCGATCGGGAACGGCGTGGTGCTCGACCCCGAGACGCTGTTCACCGAGATCGACGAACTGATCGCGAAGGGGATCGAAGTCGAGGGGCGACTGTACGTCAGCGACCGGGCGCACATGGTGCTGCCGTACCACAAGCTGGTGGATTCCCAGAGCGCGGCCAACCGCGAGATTGGCACGACGGGACGCGGCATCGGCCCGGCGTACGAGGACAAGGTCGGGCGCCGCGGCGTGCGGGTGCTCGACCTTCGCCACGGCAGGAAGCTGCGCGCCCTCGTCGAGCAGGGAGTGGCCCACGCCAACGCGCGACTCGCCGCGTCCGGCTCGGCCGCGCGCGCCGAAGTCGATTCCGCGATGGAGATGCTCGACGGGCTCGCGCCGCGGCTGCTCTCGCTCGCCTCCGACGTCGGCCTCGCGGCGCACGAGGCTATCATGGACGGAGCCGCGGTACTGCTCGAGGGGGCGCAGGGATCGCTGCTCGACATAGACCACGGCACGTATCCGTTCGTGACGTCGAGCAGCACGACTTCGGGCGGGGCCGCGATCGGGGCGGGCATCTCGCCCATGGCGCTCGACGCCGCGCTGGGCGTGGTCAAGGCATACACCACCCGCGTGGGAAACGGCCCTCTCCCGACGGAGCTGACGGGCGAGCTGGGCGAGCGCGTGCGCAAGCTCGGGAACGAGTTCGGCGCCACGACCGGGCGGCCGCGCCGGTGCGGCTGGTTCGATTCGGTAGTCGTGCGCTACGCGGTGAGGATCAACGGCCTGACCGATCTCGCCGTCACCAAGCTCGACGTTCTCGACACACTCGACAAGCTCGCGCTGTGCACCGGGTACGTGGTGGACGGCGAGCTGCACACCGAGTTCCCCGGCGATCTCACGGCGCTCGAGTCGGTCGAGCCGCAGTATGAATGGCTCGAAGGGTGGCGCACGTCCACGGCGGACTGCCGCTCGCTGGAAGATCTGCCGTCGCAGGCGCGCCGGTACCTGGACAGGATCGAGGAACTGGTAACCGCGCCCATCACTTACGTCAGCGTCGGGACCCGGCGCGACCAAATCATAGGACTGAACGAAGCGTGAGCAGCCCGGCGAAATCGGCGACCGACGTGATGGAGAAGCTCGTCTCTCTCTGCAAGAGACGGGGGTTCATCTTCCAGTCCTCGGAGATATACGGCGGTGCCGGCTCGGTGTGGGACTACGGGCCGCTCGGCGTCGAGCTCAAGCGCAACATCAAGGAGCTGTGGTGGAACGCCATGGTCCGCGCGCGCGACGACATCGAAGGCCTCGACGCCGCGATCCTGATGCACCCGCGCGTGTGGGAAGCGAGCGGACACGTGGCCGGATTCGTGGACCCGCTGGTGGACTGCAGGAACTGCAAGAAGCGCTTTCGCGCGGACGATCCCAGGATCAAGGGGACGCCCGGCTCGCCGGACGGCCAGTGCCCCGCGTGCGGCATGAAGGGGACACTGAGCGAGCCGCGGCAGTTCAACCTCATGTTCAAGACGTTCATGGGGCCGGTCGAGGACAGCGCGTCGGTGGCGTACCTGCGGCCGGAGACGGCGCAGGGGATCTACGTCAACTTCCTCAACGTGCAGCAGTCCACGCGGCAGAAGGTGCCGTTCGGCATCGCGCAGATCGGGAAAGCGTTCCGCAACGAGATCACGCCGGGGAACTTCACCTTTCGGACGCGCGAGTTCGAGCAGATGGAGATGCAGTTCTTCGTCGAGCCAGACGACGCGCCCAAGTGGTTCGACTACTGGAAGGCCGAGCGCATGAGCTGGCACGCGTCGCTCGGCCTGGACGAGAAGCGTCTCAGCTTCCACGAGCACACCGGCGCTGAGCTCGCGCACTATGCCAAGGCAGCGTTCGACATTCAGTTCGACTTTGGCGGCACGCTCGGCCCGCAGGAGATCGAGGGGATTCACAACCGCGGCGACTTCGACCTGACGCAGCACCAGACCTTCTCCGGCAAGAAGCTCGAGTACTTCGACCAGCCCAACAACCGGCGGTTTGTGCCGTGGGTGATCGAGACTTCAGTGGGAGCCGATCGCACGACTCTCGCGGTGCTCACGAACGCGTACCGGGAAGAGAGCGTCGCCGGCGAGGAGGAAGGACGCACGGTGCTCGGGCTTTCGCCGCTCGTCGCGCCCATCAAGGCCGGCGTATTCCCGCTGGTGAAGAAGGACGGGATGCCGGAGATGGCGCAGAAGCTGGCCGCCGAGCTGCGCGCGTCGTTCCCGGTGTTCTACGACGACAGCGGCGCCATCGGCCGGCGGTACCGGCGGCAGGACGAGGTCGGCACGCCGTTCTGCGTGACCATAGACGGCGAATCGCTCGCGGACGGAACCGTGACGATCCGGGACCGTGACAGCCTGCAACAGATCCGGCTGCCAGCCGAGCAGGTGCGCGAGCACATCAGCGAAAAGATCGCGAGGTGACAGCGCTCACCCTCGAGCGGCTACGCCGGGAGGGTCAGGCGTTCACCGAGGAGATTTCGAGGGAAGGGTATCTCGCGCACGCCGGACACAAGCCGACTGCGGATCTCCAGCCGATCTACGACCGGCACGCCGCCATACTCGGCCGGGACGCGCTGGAGCTGACGCTGGATCTGTTCCGGAGTTCGGCGGAAGGTTCGGAGGAGCGGCGCTCGGCGGGGTATCTGCTCGAGTGGCAGATAGAGTCGCAGGCCGCGCACGCGGTCGTGGAGCTGGACGAGCGGGAAGTGGCGTGGGAGAGCACTGCCGTGATAGACGTGGCCGGCGCGCGATGCATCCCGTATCAGCGCGCGGCGATCGAGATCGCGAACGCGAAGCTCAGGACGGAGCGTCTCGCCATAGACGAGGCGCGCGCGCTCGCGGCGACCGCCGAGCACGGTCCGCTGCGGCTGGAGCGCATTCAGCGGGAGAAAGCTTACATCGAGGAGCTGGAGCTGGCCGCGGGCTACGTCCCGACGTTCGAGACGATCACGGGAGTGTCGCTGCGCGACCTCGGAACGCAATGCGCGGACTTCATCGCGGACACGCAGGCGATGTGGGACGATACGCTGCCGTTTTTTCTCCGGCGCAATCTGCAGATCAGTACCGGCGAGGCGACGAGGGCGGACGCGCTGGCCCTCTTTCGCGGCCGGGAGTTCGACGGTGCGTTTCCGGCGTCGGACCTCGAGCCGTCCATCCGCCGGTATGCCTCCGAGCTCGCGATTGATCCGTTCGCCGGCGGCAGGATCACTTTCGATCTCGCGGAGCGTGAAGGGAAGGATTCACGCGCGTTCTGCGCGCCGGTGCGCGTGCCCGAAGAGGTTTATCTCGTGCTCCGGCCGCACGGCGGAGTCACGGACTACACCACGCTGCTGCACGAGCTGGGACACGCGCTGCACTTCGGCTACGCCGACCCGCATTATCCGTTCGAGTACCGGTGGCTGGGCGACAACTCCGTGACCGAGGGCTACGCGATGCTGTTCGACCACCTCATGCAGGACCGCGGCTGGCTGTTGCGGTACACCGGGCTGGAAAAGAACGACATCGGCGGGTTCCTGCGGATGGCGGCGTTCGAGGAGCTGCACTTCCTGCGGCGGTACTGCGCCAAGCTGCTGTACGAGCTCGAGGTGTACAGCGGAAGCACGTCCTGGGACGTTCTTCCTGATGTGTACGTGGAAACCCTTTCCGGAGCGACGGGTTTCAGATACCGGACAGCCGACGCCTTCATAGACCTCGACCCCCGCTTCTATTCGTCACGCTACCTGCGCGCATGGCAGCTGCAGTCGATTCTCACCAAGTCACTCGTGACGAGGTTCGACGAAGACTGGTTCCGTAATCCCATCGCCGGGCCCTGGATGGTGGAGAACCTGTTCGCCGAGGGCCAGCGCGAGACCGCGACGGAGCTCGCGCAGCGCGCGGCGGGTGAGTCGCTGTCGTTCGCTCCGCTCGAGCGCGCGATCGAGCGAGGGCTGACGGGATGAGTCTGGCCTCCGGCGGGCGCGCGCAAAAGAGCCTCGTGATCGTGCGCGACATCCTGCACGCTTCGCTCAACGCCACGGATTCGGGCGAGCTGTTCCAGTTCGCGCTCGAGCGCGTGAGCCCCGCGGTGGACGCGAGCTTCGCGTCGATTTACCTCGTGGACGGCGCATCCGAGGTCATGCGCCTCGCCGCCGCATACAACTGGCCCGAGCGGTACCGGCCGGTGCTCGGCGAAGTGCGCGTCAGGATGCCGTTCGGGCCGAGCGGTCAGGCCGCCAGCGAGCGCCGCGTCGTCCGGGTGGAAGACGTGTTCGCCGACCCGGACCTCGAGGACTGGCAGGAGGTCGCGACCGAGCTGGGCTTTCGCGCGATCGTCGCGCTTCCGCTCGTGGCCAATACCAACGTGCTCGGGGTGCTTACGTTTTACTTCGAGGACCGGTCCCGCATCGCCGAGGAGGCGCTCGAATTGATGAACATCGCCGCGGATCAGATAGCGGCCGCCGCCGAGAAGACGCATCTGTCGGAAACGCTGCGGCGCGCCGAGGCCGCGCTCGCGGATGCGGAAGCGGATCGCGAGCGCCTGGCGCAGCCGGCGGCCGCACCCACGCCGCTCGAATCATGACCACAGCCACGCCTGAGACCCGCGCGACGGACGACGCGCGCCGCGAGAAACTGCTCGGCGGCATTGCAGCGCTACGAGCTGAAGTGGGCAAGAGCATCGTTGGGCAGGAAGAGGTGCTCGACGAGATCCTGATGGCCGTGCTCGCCGGTGGACACGCGCTCCTGGTCGGCGTTCCAGGTCTCGCGAAGACGCTGATGATCCGGTCCATCGCGCGCGCGATGCACCTCGACTTCAGGCGCATCCAGTTCACTCCCGACCTCGTGCCCTCGGACATCACCGGCACCGAGCTGATGGAGGAAGATCCCGCGACGCACGCGCGCGCTTTCCGCTTCGCGCGGGGACCGGTGTTCGCGAACATCGTGCTCGCCGACGAGATCAATCGCGCGCCGCCGCGCACGCAGGCCGCGCTGCTCGAGGCCATGCAGGAGCATCACGTGACCGCCGGCGGGACGACCATGCCGCTGCCGGAGCCGTTCTTCGTGCTCGCGACCCAGAACCCGATCGAGCAGGAAGGGACGTATCCGCTTCCCGAGGCGCAGCTCGACCGCTTCCTGTTCGACATTCGCGTTGGCTATCCCAACGAAGCTGTGGAGCTGTCGATTCTCAGGGCGACGACCGGCGCGCTTGGCGAGACGCCGTCCGCCGTCCTCACGGGTGACGAGCTGGTCGAGCTCCAGCGGCTCGTGCGCGACATTCCCGCGAGCGAGCCGCTGCTCCGGTACGCCGCTGCGCTCACTCGCGCGACACGCCCCGGTGACGCGAAAGTCGATTCGCTGGTAGGGAAGTACGTTCGCTGGGGCGCCGGACCGCGCGCGGGTCAGGCGCTGGTTCTCGGCGCCAAGGCGCACGCGCTGATGGCGGGCCGCGTCGCGGTATCGCCCGCGGACGTGCGGCGCGTAGCGCATCCGGTGCTTCGCCACAGGATCCTGACGAACTTCGCGGCCGAGGCCGAGGGCGTGACCGCCGAGAGCATCATCGACGACCTGCTACGCACCGTCGAGCCGCCGAAGAGCGACATCCGGATATAGCAGTGGCGGCAGCCGAGGTTTTTTCCTACGGCGAGATACTGGATCAGGTGCGTCCGCTGCGCTGGCCGGCGCGTACCGCCGTCTCCGCGGTGTTGCCCGGGCGCCATCTCTCCCACCGGCACGGCACGTCGGCCGAGTTCACCGAGTACCGCCCTTACCGGCAGGGCGATCCGCCGCAGAAGATCGACTGGAAGGTGTTCGCGCGAACCGACCGGGCGTACATCCGGCTGTCGCACGACCACGCCGTGCTGCCGACCGCTTTCGTCGTGGATGCGAGCGCGTCCATGGCGTTTCCCGCGGGCACCAACGACAAGTACGCCCGCGCGTGCCGGATCGCGACGGGGCTCGCGTCTATCGCGTACAACGGCGGCGATCCAGTGGGGATCGTGGTCGTGGCCGGCTCCGGGACGAGGACGTTCCCGCCGCGGAGCCGCGCGGGGGTCATCGCCGAGATAGCACGTACTCTCGGTTCGATGCAGCCGGCGGGTACCGCGCGGATCGCCGACGCGCTCGCCGCCGCGGCGCGCTTCGCCCAACGCGTGGTCGTGATATCGGACATGCTCGGCGACCTCGAGGAGACCCTCGTAGTCGCGCGCGCGGAGAGAGCGCGCGCAAGCGAGCTGTATGCGGTGCATGTGGTCGGCGCGGAGGAGCTCGATCCGCCGCGACTGGCGGCAGTGGAAGATCCCGAGGATCCCGCGCTCCGCCGCACGTTGTCCGATTCATCCCACGCCGAGTACCGCCGGCGCTTCGCGGAGTGGCGTGCGGCGGTCGCGTCGAGCTGGCGCGCCGCCGGCGTGTCGTACCACGAGTCGGTTACCGGCAGCACGCTGCTGTCCGACCTGCGCCGTATCGTGGCGCGGCCAAGGTGAGCGCCGGATGCTAAGCTTCTTCGCGCCCGGATACCTGCTCGCCGCGCTCGCGGCCGCCGGCGCCCTCGTGGCCGCGCACTTCATCGTTCGGCGGCAGCCGCGCGCTCTGACGCTGCCCACGGCGAGGTTCGTACCCGACGCGCCGGTGCTGACCACGGGCTGGGATCGCAGGCCGTCGGATCTCCTGGTTCTCGCGCTGCGCGTGCTGTGCGTGTTGCTGGCCGGGCTCGCTCTGGCGGGACCATCCCTTCGCGAGCGCGCCGGAGGGAGCGTGAAGCTCATCCTGGCGGACCGCTCGCGGGCTGTCGCGGACTCGGCCGAACTGCGCGACAGCATCGCGGCTGTCCGCGCGGATGACGACGTCGTGCTCGACTACGGCGCGGGCGCCGCGGGGCCGGGCTCCCTCTCAGCCGGACTCGTCGCGGCCACGCGCGCGGCGTCCCGCTTTCGTGGCGGCGCGGACTCGGTCGAGCTCGTGATCGTCTCGTCGTTCGCGGCCGAGGAACTGGACGCCGCCACCGCGCGCGTGCGGCGCGAGTGGCCGGGACGCGCGCGCCTCGTGCGGGTCGCCGCTCCGGCCATCGCGGTCAGCATGCGCAGCCCCGTTCTCGTGAGCGAGGCAGCCGATCCGCTCGCGGTCGCGCTGGCGATGGCCAGACCACTGAGTCGCGCGGATGTGCGCATCGTCCGCGGACAGCTCGGTGCGGCCGATTCGCTCTGGGCGGGGGAGCAGCCAAGTCGCGTGCTGCTGCACTGGCCGGTGAGCACCGCGCCGGATGGATTCATCGCGCGTGCGGCACCCGATTCGATCGGAGCCGTCGTCGCGCGGGGCGAAGCGATCATCTCCCCGTTCCAGCGACGCTGGCAGCTCGTTTCCGCCATTGACAGAAACGCAGTTGCGTGGTGGAGCGACGGCGACGCCGCGGCTGCCGAGTCCGCGCTGGGCAGCGGATGCGTGCGGTCGGTCGCGATTCCGGTGAGCGCGGCCGGCGACTTCGTGCTGCGGCCGGATCTCCATGCACTAATTCGAGAGCTGGCGCAGCCATGCGGCGGGGCGCTGGCGTACGAGCCGTTCGCTCCCGCCTCTATTGCGATGCTCGCGGGCACGGGCGGGTTGGCTCCGTCAGCCGCGTTCGCGAAGCCGCCGGCTGAAATCTCGCCCGCCGCGAAATGGCTGTTGCTCGGATCCTTGCTCTGCGCGCTGCTCGAGCTGCTCGCGCGACGCAGGCGGGGACGCGAGCTGGTGACAGATTCGCGGGAGGCTGATCCTATCCCGTCGAGGAAAGTCGCATGACGGCGGGCAGGCCATGACCGCGCGGCAACGGGTCGGGCGGACGCGCGCCTATCTGGCGACGGCGGTGGCGATCGCCGCCGCGGCGTGGGCGGTCGCGGCCGCGCTCGCAACCGGTGTCGCGCTCGTTCTGATCGCGCGCGTGACGGGCAGCGCGTTGCCGGACGTTGTCTCGCTGTTGCCGGCCGCCGCGGCACTGCTGGCCGCGGGCACGGTTGCGTATCGCGCGTGGCCGGGACGCTCGCTGGAGCGCGTCGCGCTCTGGGTCGAGGAGCAGGAGCCGTCGCTGGCGTTCGCTCTGGTGACCGCAAGCGACCCGGCGCTCCCGAAATCCACCGCGCTGGAGCGGGCGGCGGAGTTCGATCCCGCGAAGGTCATGCGGCGCCCTCTCGCGAGCATGCTGCTCGGCGCGGCCGCGGCGGTGATGATCAGCGGCGCGGCCGCCTGGGCGTTGACCGGTCCTGACGCGACGAGAGACATGCTCGCGGGCCGCACGTCCACCGCGCCGTTACGATCCGCCGCCGCCTCGGAAGATCCGCTGGCCGGCATTCGCGCGACCGTTACGCCCCCGGCGTACGCCCGCATCCGAGCGAGCAGCGTGGACGATCCGTCGGGGATCGCCGCGCTGAGGGGGAGCAGAATCACTGTGACCGGGCGCGGCTCCGGCGTCGCCGCTTTTCTCGGCGACGCGGCCGTGCGCGTGGGTGGCGGCCGGCGGTGGACGGTGGCGTTCACCATGCCGGCGCGCCCCGTCGCGCTCACGCTGCGCCACGGCGAGCGGCGGCGCGTGATAGTGCTCGAGCCCAGGACCGACGCCCCGCCGCGCGTCCGTCTCGCGTCTCCCGCGCGGGACACGATCATGCAGCGGGCCGGGGGCGTCGTGCGCGTGGCGGCCAGCATCGAAGAAGACGTCGGCATTGCCGGCGGACACATCGAGTACATGCTGAGCTCGGGCGCGGAGGAGACTTTCACCGCGCGCACCGTCGTCGTCGGCAGGCGCGAGTTCGGCGGCGCGGTTCGCGGTGACCTGTCGGCGACGATCGATCTCGGCGCGCTGAACCTGGGGCCGGGCGATCTCTTGTCCATCCGCGCGGTGGCGCGGGACGCGAACATCGTGTCCGGCCCGGGCATCGGCGTGTCGGACACTCGCACGTACCGTGTCGCGCGCCGCGACGAGTACGACTCGCTCGCGATAGAGGCGGGCGCGCCTATCGTCCCCGAGAGCACGGTCGTTAGCCAGCGCATGCTGATTCTCCGGACGGAAGCGCTGCTGCGCGACCAACCCGCGCTGTCGCGTGACTCGGTGCTCAGCCGCGTGCGCGGGATCGCGACGGACCAGATACGTCTGCGCGAGCGCGTGCACGACATCATTTATCCGGCGCACACGCACGCGGAAGGCGAGGTGGAGGCCGAAGGCGAGCCCGAGGATGCCGAGGAGAGCATGGGGCCGGTGAATCCTCATCTCAAGACGGCGTACGAGGAGATGTGGAGCGCGTCGCGCGAGCTGCAAATCGCGGAAGCGACCGCGGCGCTCCCATTCATGCGGGCCGCGGCTGCCGCCCTGGACCGGGCGCGACTCGCGAACCGGTATTATCTGCGCAGCGGAGCCGCACGCGTCGTGGTGGACGTTCCGCGGGTGCGATTGCAGGGGAAAGAAACCGGCACGTCGGCTGCGCGAAGTCCGCGCGCCGCGGAGACCGCCCGGCAGGAGATCGCGCGCCACTTCACGCGCGCGGCCGCCATTCGCGATCCAGTCTCGGCTGCCAACGAGCTCGCGCTCGTTCGTGTGCGCGCGCTCGCGGAGCTGCCCGAGCTGGCGGAGGCGCTCGAGCCGGTGATCGACGCGCTCCGTCGCGGCCGGAATCCGCGCGCCGCCCTCGCCGCGGCGAGAAGCGAGCTGGATCGCGCCGACGCAGCCGCGCGCGACGGCGCCAGCTGGAGCCGGTGGTGAGTCAGTTCGTGTTCTGCACCGGCCAGTATGCCTCGGGCGACTGGGAGAGCGCTCCGCTTGTCGCGCCGAATCTCATCGACTCGGTCGCGCGCTACACCTCGATAGACGTAGCGGCGACGGGCGTCTCCATCCCGCTCGACTCGCCACGGCTGTTCGAGCACCCGCTCGTATACCTGACCGGGCACCTGCCGTTCCGTTTTACCGAAGCCGAGCGGGCGAACGTTCGCGCGTTCTCCGACCGCGGCGGGATGCTGTTCATCGACGACCATAATCACGACGTCGGCGGGATTTTTCACCGGACCGCGACCGAGGAGATCGCGCGCACCTGGTCCCCGCTGCGGCAGCTGCCAAACACGCACCGGCTGTACTCCGCGTTCTTCGAGTTCGACGAGGGGCCGCCGACGACGAGTCACGAGCTGAACGGCTGGGGCGACAACCTCATCCATCCGCAGCTCAGCGCGGTCGTGCGCGACGGACGGATCGTCGTGCTCTACAGCAACAAGGATTACAGCTCGGAGTGGAGCTACCACCCCGACAACAAGCGGTTTAGCTCCGTGGACAACACGCGGTTCGGCGTCAACATCATCGTGTATGCGCTCACGAGCTGAGTGGGCGCTGCGCGCCGCGGTGCTGGCCGCGCTGGCTCTCATGCTGTGGAGGACGGTGCTTCCCGCGGACGCCCCGGAAGCGACGGTCGCGACGCGAGGCGCGCTGGAGCGGACGCTCGTCGAAGCCACGCGCGAGCCGGTGGCGGCGCTGTCGCTGGGTCTCGACAGCGTGCCCGGGCCGGTGCATCGCGACTGGCTGCGGGCGATCCGGACGGCCGGGACGAGCGTGACCTGGAATGCGCGCGGCGTCGCGCCGATCGCCGTTGCCGCCGCGATGGTACCCGAGCCGGAGGGCCGCGTCAGGGTGGCGGTGGCGGGGTCGGACAGCGCGCGCGTCGTTCTGTCCGACGCGCTCGGCGCCATCGATACGCTCCGCGCCGGCGGCGTACCCGCCGCGACCTTGCTCCGCACGGCGAGCGGAGCGCTGTTCGCCGCGGCGGACGGCATCCGCGCGACCGCGCCGCCCGTCACGCCGGTGCGCGTGCGCCGGGTCCTGGTGCTTGGCTCCGCGGGATGGGAATCCAAGTTCGTGATCGCGGCGTTGGAAGAGGCGGGGTGGATGGTGGACGCGCGCATTCGCGTGGCGCCGGGCGTCGAGACCAGACAGGGCGCGGATCTGTCGCTGGACACCGCGCGATACTCCGCCGTCGTCGCGCTCGACGGCGCGGCGGCCGGGAGCGTCGGGTTGATCGAGCGGTACGTAGCCGCTGGCGGCGGCGCGATACTGGCTGGAGTCGCGACCAGGTTGCCCGTGTTTTCACGGGTCACTCCCGCCGCTGCGAGCGCGCGCCGCATCGGCGAGCCGCGGCCGGGCCTTGCCCTTGGGAGCGTGAAGGCTGATGCCGTCGTGCTCGAATCGCGCGGAGGAGGGTCGCTCATTGCCGCCCGCCGGTCGGGATCCGGGCGCGTCGTCGCGAGCGGGTACGACGAGACGTGGAAGTGGCGAATGAGCCGCGCCGACGACGCGTCGGCCAGCCACCGTGAGTGGTGGACGGCGCTGGTGTCCGCCGTGGCGTACGCTCCCCCGGCCGCCGGGCGCGATTCCGTCGGCGCCGGCGATCCCGCACCGATGGCGGCGCTCACGGCGGCGCTGGGTCCGCCGTCGGACGCGGAAGGGGGGCCGGCTGTGCCCGGCCCCAGCATGCCACCTGTCTGGTTGCTGTTCGGGGTGCTGCTCGCCGCGCTGCTCGGCGAAACCTTGTCACGCAGGTTGATGGGAGCAGCCTGACGGCGGGTCGCTCCGTGCTAAATTCCGGTTTCGGATTCGACAGACCTTCCTGACACCAACCGATGCCCTTCCGACAACGCGACAGATCAGTGCAGGAGTACCGGACTTCCCTCGGGCCCGCGGATACGCTCGAGGCGGCCAAGACTTTCTTCTCCCGCCGAAACAGCATCTACTCGGCTTTTCTCGAGCAAGAGAGCGAGCGGCACATCACGCTGCGCGGTCAGGGCGGCGAGGAGATCGTGATCGGCGTGGCCGGTGACGCGTCCGGCACGCGCGTTACCGGCTCGTCCTACCTGTTCGACCAACAGGTCGCGCGGTTTTTCGCCACGCTGCCGCCGGCCGCGGCGTCGCGCGAGGCGACCGGCGCGGACGTCGCTCTCGAGTCGGCGCATCCATGACGGCGCCGTTCGTGGTACAGCTGCGGAGCCGACCTGGTGTGACCGTGCTGCCGGACGCCGGCGAGAGTGAAGGGGAGACGCTGCACCTGCGCGTGGAGATGCCGGAGGTGTGGGACGTCGCGCGCATCGACGCCTCTCCGGATGAGCCAGTGCTGGCGGTGAAGGTGCACGCTCTGGCCGCGCTTTATCCGAAGGCGAGGGAGCACGACGATTTCGTCATCAAGCTGCGGGGCCACGAGATCTTCGACGAGAGCGCGACGCTCGCCGACTCCGGCGCGCGCGACGGCTCGACCTTCCTCCTGACGCACCGGAGACGAAGACCGGTACGCAGCTGACTTCCGCCCGGGCCGGCTTCGTCTCGCACTCCGACTGCGGGCGGCACGACACCGGCTGGGGGCATCCGGAGCACACCGGGCGGCTGCGCGCGATCACGCGGGCGCTTCGCTCCGAGCCGGAGCTGTTCCACGACATCCGGCACGTCGAGGGCCGGCACGCTACGCGCGAGGAGATCGCGCTTGCGCACGACCCGGCGTACGTGGACACGGTCGAGCAAATGAGCGCGGCCGGTGGCGGGCGGTTCGACGCCGACACGGTGTTGAGCGAAGGCTCGTGGGACGCCGCGCGCGCGGCCGCGGGATCGGTGCTCACCGCGGTGGATCTGGCGATCGGTGGCGAGACGCCGCGCTCGTTCTGCGCCGTCAGGCCCCCGGGGCATCACGCCGTCGCAGACCGCGCGATGGGTTTCTGCATCTTTGGATCGGTTGCCATGGCTGCCAGGTACGCGCGCGCGACGCACCGGCTCGACCGCGTGCTGATCATTGATTGGGACGTGCACCACGGCAACGGCACGCAGGCGCTGGTGGAGAGCGACGCCGGCATCCACTTCGTCTCCATGCACCAATGGCCCTGGTATCCCGGCACGGGTCCGGCGAGCGACAGAGGACCGCACGGCAACGTCTGGAATGTGCCGATGGCGGCCGGGCTCGCGCCCGAAGCGTACATGGACGCACTCCGCTCCGCGACCGATGCTGCCGCGCGCGGCTTCACGCCCGACCTAGTGCTGGTATCGGCCGGCTTCGACTGCCTCGCGGGCGACCCGCTGGGCGGCTTCACGCTCGAGCCGGAGCACCTCGCCGACCTGACGACGTGGGTCGTCGCGCGCGCCGCGGACTGGTGTGGCGGCCGGGTCGTGAGCGCGCTGGAAGGGGGGTATGCCCCTGACCGCGTGGCGGCCGCCGCGGTCGAGCATCTCAAGGCGCTCGCGGCGTAACCGCCGAACATCGTACTGGCCGCGCGCCAACGCGAAGCAGTACACTTAGCTCTCCATGGAGACCGCGACGAGATCGGAGCCGGAAGTGCAGCTGGACGCCGCGACCGCGGCGCCTGCGACCGCGCTGCGCGCGGTTTCTCTCGACGCCGCGGGCAAGCCCGTCCGACTGAGCTCTGAAGACGAGATTCGCGCGGCGCTCGCGTCCGGCACCCGCTCGATGTGGGTGGATCTCGACGCGACCGACGCGAATGAGACCTCGCTGCTGTCCGATCTCTTTGCCTTTCACCCCGTCTCGATAGATGAGGCGCGCAATCCCGAGACGCGCGTCAAGGTCGAGGAGTTCGACGATTACCTGTTCGTGATCGTCCGCACGGTCGGCTTCCAGGAGCAGACGGCGGACGACCCGTACGACCTGGAAACGATCAACCTCGCCTGCTTCCTGGGGCGCAACTTTCTCGTCACGGCGAGGTGCGGACAGACCTCGGCGCTAGACGGGCTGCTGGAAGCGGCGGTGTCGAAGCCGCACCTGCTTGCCGCCGGACCGGCGCGACTGCTCCATCTCGTGCTCAACGAGGCGGCGGACGAGTTCTTCCCCATACTCGACCGGATCGAGGAGTTTCTCGACGATCTGGAAGAGCGTGTGTTCGCCCATTACGACCAGGCGACGCTGCGCGACATTTTCAGCGTCAAGCGGCTGGTGCTCACGCTGCGGCGGCATCTGGCGCCGGAGCGTGACGTCTTCACCACGCTCGCCAACCGCCCGAGCGCGTTTGTGACCACCGACGCGCAGCGCTACTTCCGGGACAGCTATGACAAGGTGCTGCGCATCAACGACGGGCTCGAGACGTACCGCGAGCTCCTGAGCAACACGCTAGAGAGCTACCTGATGCAGATCTCCAATCGTCTCGGGAACGTCACCAAGACGCTGAGCATCGTCGCGACGATCAGCGTGCCGTTCGTCGTCGTGAGCGGGATGTGGGGCATGAACGTGGTAGTTCCGTTCGCAAATGAGGCGCACGGGTTCTGGACGTTGCTCGGGGTCCAGCTCGCGCTCGGAGCGCTCCTTCTGATCGGACTGAGATGGCGCAAAATCCTGTAGGCGCTTTGCAGCTCTTCGGAATCATCGCCGCCGACCCCGGCGCGCGCTCGCCCGCGCCCGACACGACGCTCGTTCCGTTTCGCGCGATCGCAGCGATAGTGGCTCCCGCCACGTACCAGCGCCCAGCGCTCGACGACGAGCGCGTGCAGGCATACGCCCAGATCGTCGAGGAGGCGTTCCGGTACGCGCCGATTCTTCCCGCGCCGGCCGGAACGATCTTCCGCTCCCGCTCGGCGCTCGGCCGCTGGCTCGAGCTGCATTACGTGACGCTGAGCGACGCGCTCGCCCTCGTGGACGGAAACAGCGCGGCGCGGGTGACCGTGCGTCTACGCGAAGCCCCGGGGAACGAGGAGACGGTGCGCGAGTGGCATCTGGTGGCTACCGAGATCATGCGCACGCTTCGCGGCAATGCTTCGGCGCTGACGATACTGGATCATCACGCGCCCGATGAAAAAGTCATCGGTATCGCGTCGTTCCTCGTCGAGCGCGACCGCTGGTCCGCGTTCGAAGCGGGCGTCGTGGCCGAAGGCAAGCGCCACCCCAGCCTGGAGCTCGGCATGACCGGGCCGTGGCCGCCGTACGACTTTGTGAAGATGCAGTTTACGACCTGATGTTCTGTCCATCGTGCGGCCACTGGAACCGGAGTGAAGCGCAGCGTTGCACGCAGTGCAGCGAGCTGCTTCCGCCCGTTCCGCGCCGGGCCGATGCGCCGCCTGATCCGGAGATCTCTACGCTCAGGCGGGTGACGGGCGGGCGGTATGCCATCACGCACCGTCTGGGCGGAGGCGGCATGGCGAACGTGTATTACGGGATCCACCTCGCGCTCGACCGGCCGGTGGTCATCAAGATGCTGCACCCGCATCTCGCGCGCGATCCGGAGATGCGCGAGCGGTTCCGCCGGGAGGCGGAGTCGGCCTCGCAGCTGGTGCATCCGCACGTCTGCCCAATCATCGACTACGGCTCGGCGTCGGACATGGTGTACCTGGTGATGCCGTTCCTGGCGAAAGGCACGCTGGGCGACCGGATCTCGGAGCACCGCGCGCTCGCGCCGGACGCGGTCGCGGCGGTCGCGGTCCAGGTGGCGTGCGCGCTCGACTATGCCCACCGCCACGGCATCGTGCACCGCGACATCAAGCCCGACAACATCATGTTCGACGAGGACGAGCACGCGATGGTGACGGACTTCGGAATAGCCACCGCGCACTTTCGCAGCCGGGTGACGGGCACCGGCAACGTGATGGGCACGCCGCACTACATGTCGCCGGAGCAGGTCCGCGGCCGGATACTCGACGGCCGCAGCGATCTGTACACCTTGGGAGTCGTGATGTACGAGGCGCTGCTCGGCTTCCCGCCGTTCGACGGCGCCGACGTTTATTCGATCAGCTACAAGCACGTGCACGAGACGGCGGTGTCGCCGGAGGTAGTGGATTCACGCATCCCCACCGGGCTCGCCGCGATCGTCATGTGCTGTCTGGCCAAGTCTCCGGCGGACAGGTTCACCCGCGGGCACGAGCTGGCGGACGCGCTGCTCAACTGGCTTCCGACCGGCGAATCGGCGGCCGCGATCCGCGCCGCCCGCATCGCCCGGAGGCCGACGCCAGCCGGCGCCTTCTAGTGCGCGTGGAGCATGAGATCCTCACGCTCCACACCCGTGATCCTTTCGTAATAGCGCGGGGACCGTATGCCGAGCACGTGAACGTGCTCGTGCGCCTCACGGCTGACGACGGCGAGTACGGGCTGGGTGAGGCGGCGCCGAACGCCTACTACGGCGAGAGCGCGCGGAGCGCGGTCGAAGCGCTCGAGCGCGCCGCGCCGCTGCTCGCGGACGCTGGCGACGACGTCGAGGTCGTGGAGGACGCACTCCGCGCTGCGCTGCCGGACGCGCGCTCGGTCACGGCGGCGCTGAGCATCGCGCTGTACGATTTATCGGCGAAGCGCCTGTCCGTGCCTCTGCACCGGATGTGGGGACTCGATCCGGCCGACGCGCCGCTCTCAAGCTTCACGATCCCCATCGGAGATCTCTCGGTGCTGGAGGAGCGAGTATTGCGGGCCGCGGAGTATCCGGTCCTCAAGATCAAGCTCGGCGCCGGGGACGAGCGGCGCGTGCTCGAGATCGTGCGCGGCGCGGCGCCCGGCAAGACGTTGCGGGTGGACGCCAACGCGGCGTGGTCGCGCGAGCACGCGTTGGAGATGCTCGCCGTCCTCGCCGAGCACGAAGTCGAGCTGCTGGAGCAGCCGCTGAAGGCGGACGACATAGACGGGCTGCGCGAGCTGCAGTCCCGGACGTCGATCCCGATAATCGCCGACGAGTCTTGTCGCGTGGCGGCCGACGTAAAGCGGCTCGCCGGCGCGGTGCACGGCGTCAACATCAAACTCGCCAAGACGGGCGGGCTCGTCGAGGCGCGCCGGCTGATCCGCGCGGCGCGGGAGCGCGGCATGAGCGTCATGGCAGGCTGCATGATCGAATCGAGCGTGGGGATTTCGGGCATCGCGCAGATCGCTCCGCTCCTCGATTACGCGGATCTCGACGGCGCGGCGCTACTGGCGGACGATCCGTTCATCGGGGTGTCCATTCCGGGTGGGCGGATAACATTTCCCGGCGATCCGGGAATCGGCGTGAGGAAAAGGGACGCGACGTGACGCGAGCCGAACCCGGCACGCTGATCGAGGTCGCGCTGCCGCTCCCGCTCTTTCAGACGTTCACGTATCTCGTCGACGAGTCGCTGGCCAATCCCGTGAGCGTAGGGTCGCGGGTCGTGGTGCCGTTCCGCCAGCGACGGCAGATCGGGATCTGCGTGCGCGTCGGCGCGGAGCGGAAACCAGGCATGCGCATCAAGAGAGTACTGGACGCGCCCGATCCCGAGCCGGTCGTCGGGGACGATCTTGTGTCGTTGTGCAACTGGATCGCGGAGTACTACGTGGCGCCGCCTGGTGTCGCGCTCAGGCTGGCGCTGCCCGTGCTGCTGACGGGAGCGGACTCGCCGAGCCCGAAGCCGCGCACGCGCCGCGTGCTGCGCATCGCCGGTGAGGCGCCGTCTCTCATGGAGCGGGACGCGATCTTCGGCCGGGCCAAGCAGCAGCGCGCGCTGTTCGAGGCGATCGAATCATTGGGCGGGTACTCCACCGCTGAGCATCTTCGCGACCAGCTCGGCTTCTCGCCCGCGGTCATCGCGGGGCTGGAGAAGCGCGGGCTCGTCACGGTCGAGAAAGAAGTGGTCGCGCGCGATCCGTTCCTGTCGCGAGCGATCGTGCCCGCCGCGCCGCTCGCGCCGACCGCCGCGCAGCGGAGCGCGATAGACACGATGTCGGCCGCGTCCGGCGCGGAGACGTTCCTGTTGCACGGAGTGACAGGGAGCGGGAAGACGCTCGTGTACATCGAGCTGCTACGCGCGGTGCTGGGGCGCGGGAAGTCGGCGATCGTGCTGGTGCCCGAGATCGCGCTCACTCCCCAGACGGTGGACCGTTTCCGCGGCGCGTTCGGCGACGCGGTCGCCGTGCTGCATTCCGCCCTGAGCGACGGCGAGCGGTACGACGCCTGGCTGGCGCTCAAGCGGGGAGAGAAGCGCATCGCGGTCGGAGCGCGCTCCGCGGTGTTCGCTCCGGTGAGCAATCTGGGCGCGATCGTCGTGGACGAGGAGCACGAGGCCAGCTACAAGCAGGGCGAGGCGCCGCGGTATCACGCCCGCGAGGTCGCGATCATGCGGGCGCACGCGGTGGGCGCCGTCGTGGTTCTCGGCAGCGCGACTCCTTCGCTCGAGAGCTGGGTGAACGCGGAAGCGGGGAAGTACCGGCTGCTGCGGTTGCCCGACAGGGTGGCGGGCGGGAAGCTGCCCCGGGTCGAGATCGTCAACCTGCGGCGGCGGATCTCCGGCGGGAACGGCTCGGGCCCGGCGCCCGCCACTGATTACGAGCGCGCGATCAGCACCGAGTTGGACGAGGCGCTGCACGCGCGGCTCGCGCGCAGGGAGCAGAGCATTCTGCTGCTCAACCGGCGCGGTTACGCGTCGTTCATCCAGTGCGACGAGTGCGGCTACGTCGCGACGTGTCCCAACTGCTCGATCACGCTCACGCACCATCGCACGCCCGAGCGCCTGATCTGTCACTACTGCCTGCACCAGGAAGATCCGGCGGCCAAGTGCGGCAGGTGCGGCGGCACTACGCTGCGCCAGCGCGGCGTCGGCACGCAGCGGGTCGAGCGGCTGCTCGGCGAGCGGTTTCCCGCGGCGGGCATAGCGCGCATGGACGTGGACACCACGAGCGGTAAGTGGGCGCACGTGGAGATACTCGACCGCGTCGCGTCGGGCGAAGTGGACATCCTGCTGGGCACGCAGATGATCGCCAAGGGACTCGACTTCGCGAACGTCACGCTCGTGGGAGTGGTGGACGCCGATGTGGGCATCAACCTGCCGGACTTTCGCGCGTCGGAGCGGTGCTTCCAGCTGCTGAGCCAGGTCGCGGGCCGCGCCGGGCGCGGGCCGAAGGGCGGGAGCGTGATCATCCAGACGCGGGTCCCCGAGCATCACGCCGTGGTCCACGCGCTCACGCATGACTACGACGCGTTCGTCGCCGCGGAGATCGAGGGCCGGCGCGAGCCGGCCTATCCGCCATTCGTGCGGCTCGCCAACATCGTGTTCAGCGCGGTGGAGGAGGACGTCGCGATGGAGCTGGCGACGTCGGCGGCTGAGTGGATAGCGCAGTTGCTGACTGCAGGACAGGTGGAGGGGATCACGCTGGTGGGGCCGG